>CP067345.1:1724273-2041127 GCA_020641055.1 Clostridioides sp. ES-S-0010-02 | reverse complement strand
TTGTTTTTTGAACTGCATTTATTATCAAATGTGTCACAATAGATTCAATTATCATATATATTAACATTATTAGTATGCCAAGAAATATATAGGTTTTATTTACTAGACTTATAATTTTAGGTATTAGTTTTACATCTAAAGTGGTTGATACTAAATAAGTAGTAATACATATCAAAAATATCAGAAATCCATATTGAATAAAATCTTTCTCTTTTTTGGATAATTTTCTCATTTATTTTCTCCTAAATTTTTTCATATCACTATACAATAGTATACTACTTAGCATATTCTTTGCAATACTTTAAAAAATAAGTCTATTTTTAACACAAATATATCTATAAATTTTTAAATATTTTTACTCCTTTAGTGGAAATAATTCTCCATAGCATAAAGTCTAATATAAGTGTAAGCACACTTGCTAAAATCAAATATATATTTAGAAATGAAACTTTCAATAACATATATGTGCCTCCAAGTATAACTATATAAATTAATGATACTAATATTGTAACTATCATACTTGCACTTCTTTTTACTACCGCCACTTCATTTTTCCAATCAAGGTTTGGATAAAGTAAATTTGATAACAATCCCATTAAAGCTACAAACATTGACATAGTTACAATCAAGCAACTTGCTACCATCACGAACTGAATTTCAAAGTTTAGTTTTATAGACACTAATATTAGACATAAAACAGATAATGGTGCATTTAATAAAAAATTCATCAATATTTTTGACCAAAATATCTCCCTTTCATCTATTGGAGAAGACTTTAGTATCCATAGATTCTTTCCTTCAAAAGAAATTGAACAATATGTTGTGCAGTTCATTACTATTATAAATAGAAACGCACCTAATAACTGTATTTTTATAATACTAAAATCTATATTCATTTTTAGTAACTCACCTATTTTATCAGCTCCAAATGCCAACACACCGATTGTAGCCACTATTAAAAATAACAGACCAATAGATGAATTCAAAAAGTAAATAAATGAAGAAGTATATCTTCTAAATTCTTTTTTCAATAGAGCCTTTGAGGGTGTTGAAATTTTTTGACTTTTAAATTTATAGTTTTTAATCTTATAACTTTCACCCATTCTAGCATTTATCTTTGTAAATCCTTTTGCAAATAGAGTCACAAAGATAAAGAATGGTATTAATGATGTTGCCATAAACATTAAAAATGAAACTATACTTCCAGTTTTAAGAGCATCAACAAAATAGTATATAGGTGGATATATTTTATTAATTGTTTCTGAAATAGATACACTATTTTTTAATAACTCAACTGATATAGAGTTTAGTTTTGACATAAGTACAGTATAAGCCAAAATTAATATTACATTACCTATGATTAACACTAAATTTTTATATTTTAGCCTTGATGATAGCTGTCCTATAAATAAGAAAATTATTGATGAAACAACTATTGGTAGTAATGGCAGAGCCAAAAATAATAATATTAAGTAAGGAAAATAGGTTATACTTACATTGGCATTAAAAAAATAAACTACTGCTGGTATAATCATACACACTGAAGAAAACAAATAATTAGTTCCAACTAACATTAATATTTTACTAGCCAATATAGTAGATTCTTTTATTGGCAAACTAGTTAATAACTCTAAATCCTTCGCTTGAAATAGATATGATGAAGTTTTATATAATGATGTAACAATTGCCATTACTGTTGATAATCCAAAGCCAAACACAAGCAACATTTCCATTTGATTTATTTGTTTTAAAATATCAACTAGAGAAAGGCTTAAACTTGTTACATAAAATATTAATAGCCCTACTACAACAACTATTGAAAACATCATTCCTATTATTTTTTGTTTTTCTTTGCTGTCTATATTTTTTAAAGCATTCAATTTAAACTCATTTATTATATTAGTTTTTATTAATATACTTAGATTACTCATAATTTATCATACCTCACTTTAGACATTATATTCTGTAAAAATAGCATTTTATTTTTCTATTAATTCCATAAAAATATTTTCAAGAGAATTGTTTCCTTTCACTTCTTCAGTAGTTCCATAAGCAATTATATTTCCATCTTTTATTATGGCAATCTTATCACAGATTTTTTCAGCAACTTCTAATACATGCGTTGAGAAAAATATACAACCACCTTTTTTACAAAACTCCTTCATTATTTCCTTTAATATAAAGGAAGCTTTTGGGTCAAGACCTACAAAAGGTTCATCAAGAATTAGAATTTTAGGATTATGGATTAAAGCTGAAATTATAGCTAGTTTTTGTTTCATTCCATGTGAATACGAAGATATTAAATCTCCTAATGCCCTATTAATTTCAAATTTATTTGAATAGTATTTTATTAATTCCTCTCTTTCATTTTTATCTACCTCAAATATATCTGCTATAAAATTAAGGTATTGTATTCCAGTTAGATCTTCATATAAATCTGGATTATCAGGAATATACGCCATTTCCTTTTTGCACTCAACAGATTGTTTTTTTATAGATTTAGAGTTTATAAGTATTTCTCCTCCCTCAAAATCATGTATCCCAACAATTGCTTTAATAGTAGTAGTTTTTCCTGCACCATTATGACCTATAAAGCCAAAAATCTCTCCATCATTTACCTCAAATGAAATATTATTTACTACCTTTTTATTTTTATATGATTTAGATACATTACTTATCTTTAACATAATTTCCCTCCATGTTATATATTATAGTTTTAATACTTGTTATATATAATATATAACAAGTATTAAACAATTGCAACTACAATTTGCTAAATTTTTAAATTTAAGTATTAGACAATTGTAAAAATACTGAACTCAATATAAATATACAAAAAACATCTATATTTACTTCTAAATTGCACATAATTATAAAATAATGTATAGTTCGATTTGACTAAACAATGTATAATAAGAAATAGTTAACTACAATAATATAAGTTTTTAATAGAAGGAGCAAAAGATGAACACATTTGAACAATTAAAGATAAGTTCTACTCTAATAAATGGACTTAAAAAACAAGACATAACTTCTCCAACAGAAGTTCAGTCACTTGTTATAGAAAATATAATGCAAAATAAAGATTTATTAATCAACTCACAAACTGGAACAGGAAAAACACTTGCATATGTTTTACCTATATTTGAAAGAATTGATACATCAAAAAGAGAAACTCAGGCTCTTATACTTGCACCAACACATGAATTAGTAATGCAAATTACAAATCAAATTGAATTATTAGCAAAAAACTCAGAAACTCCTTTGACTTCACTATCCTTAATTGGAGAAGTTAATATACAAAAACAAATAAAAAATATAAAGGCTATAAAACCACATATAGTAATAGGAACTTGTGGAAGAGTTTTAGACTTAATAAAGCAGAAGAAGTTAAAATCACACAACATAAAAACTATCGTTTTAGATGAAGTGGACAATTTGTTGAATGGTAAAAACATAACTTGTGTAGAAGACATAATAAAAACTACATTAAGAGATAGACAAATCATAGGTTGTTCTGCAAGTCTTACAGATAGTACTATAAAAATTTGTGATAAATTTATGAAAGAATTTGAATTAATAAAAACAAAAGAAAAGTCACAGATAAATCCTAATATAAATCATACATATATGTTAGGGGAAATAAGAGATAAATTTAATTTTCTTAGAAAAACATTAGCTGCTACAAACCCAAAAAGAGCTATTGTATTTGTAAACAATGAAAAAAACATAGATGTTATAATATCAAAATTAAACTATCATAATTATAAAGCAATTGGAATATTTGGAAATATGCCAAAAGAGGATAGAAAAAATGCAATAAATAAATTTAAACTTGGAAAAGCAAAAATTTTAGTTACAACAGATTTATCTGCTCGTGGACTTGATATAGTAGATATAAGCCATGTTTTTAATTTAGATTTTCCAAATAGTAAAAATGAATATCTGCATAGATGTGGTAGAACTGCTAGAGGAAACCGAAGTGGAGATACTATTTCAATAATAACAAAAAAAGAATTAGATATTATAAAAGAATTGCAAAAAGAATTTAATATAACAATTGTGCCTAAAACCTTAGAAAAGGGAAAATTAGTAGATATATCTAAGTAATACAAAAAAATAAGAACTGTAACTTCTTCTCAAAATAGATTAGAAATTACAGTTCTTTATTTTATTGAATTAAATTTTTAAACAATATCTATTATAATAGCCAAAGTTTTATTATAAATAATATAGCAAGAACAATCATTACTACTGAAACATGTTTCTTATCTTCAGCCTTTTTAGCTCCAAATATGTTGTAAAATACATTTACAAAAACATAAGTTAATATACCTAGAGTTAAACCATCACCTATACTATAAGTTAATGCCATACAAGCAATAGTAACGAAAGCTGGAACACCTTCAGTTATATTGTCAAACTCAATATCTTTAACTGTACCAAGCATCAAGTACCCAACATAAATTAAAGCTGGTGCTGTAGCACATGATGGAATTGCTATAAATACAGGAGAGAAAAACATTGCAACTAAGAATAAAACACCAACTGTTACTGCTGTCCATCCAGTTCTACCACCTGCAATAACTCCTGTTGAACTCTCAACATAAGTTGTAACTGTAGATACTCCAAGCCCTGCACCTACTGTAGTTGCAACTGCATCTGTAAGCAAAGCTCTACCTACATTAGGAACATTTCCTTTTTCATCTAGCATATTTGCTTTAGAGCAAACCCCTACTAATGTACCTACTGTATCAAAGAAATCAACAAATAAGAATGTACAAACTATTACAAAGAAACCACCTATATTTGTTGGATGTAATACATATCCTAAATCTATTTTACCTGCTATCGGTGCTAAACTTTCAAACTTGAATATTCCACTAGGTAAGTATATACCTAATTTTTGTGCATATTCTGGATTCATAAATGCAAATCCCCAAGCAAGTAATGAACTTACTACTATTCCAAAAAGGATAGAACCTTTAACTCTTTTTTTATCTAATACTGCTACAATTATTAATCCTATGCAAGCTATTATTACTGCTGGAGTAAATTTCCCCATCTTTATAAGAGTAGCTTGATCTCCAATTACGATTCCACAATTAACTAAACCTATAAGTGCAATAAATATACCTATACCACCTGTAACAGCAAGCTTCATATTCTTTGGTATTGCATTTACAACAGCTTCACGAACTCCACTTACTGATAATATTATAAAAATGATACCTTCTACAAATACCGCTGTAAGAGCTACTTCCCAAGGAACCCCCATTTGTAAGACTACTGTGTATGCAAAAAATGCATTAAGACCCATACCTGATGCTAAAGCAAAAGGAAGATTTGCAACCATTCCCATTAAAATACATCCAAATGCTGCTGCTAGACATGTCCCTGTAACAAGAGCACCTGCTGGCATCCCTGTTGCTGATAAAATGTTTGGATTTACAGCTATTATATAAGCCATAGTTAAAAAAGTAGTTACACCAGCAATTACTTCTTTCTTCATGTCGACATTTTTATTAGTCAAAATTGGAAAAAGTTTCTGCATGGTACTACTGTTTGTTGTTTGCATAACAACACCTCCTATTAAATTTTACAAAAAAACGACGCAGTAACTAATAAGCTGAGTCGTATCCTTCATAATTTAGTTAAATAAATATTTATTTACCTAAATAATAGTATACATAGTCAGAATATTTACGGTATTCCGGTAGAAACTTATGACCCGTATTGTCAAAATTATATGTTATACAATATAAAACATGAATTTTTCTTTACGAATATTATTTTAATTTATATAGTTAATTTTGTCAATATATGCGTATATATTAGAATAAATTTGTATTAATATTCGATTATATTAAATGTTAATTTTCTATATCTACGTCATACTTATATTCTTTACATTTTTATAAAATATATGATTATTTAATACAATTTATTTATAGTACAGATATAAAGTTTATGTTAAGATTATATTATATTTATTATAGCAAATTGATAATTTTTAAATTTGGAGGAATAAGGGTGAAAGATTTAACTACAGGTCATGAGGGAAAATCTATATTCTTTTTTGCTATGCCTATGCTTATTGGTAGTTTATTTCAACAACTATACAATACTGCTGACAGTATTATAGTTGGTAGATTTATTGGTAAAGAAGCTATGGCAGCAGTCTCAGGTGCTAACCCTATAATGTTTTTGCTTGTAGCAATGCTTATGGGTGTCAGTCTTGGTTTTTCTATTTTAATTTCACAGTTTTATGGTTCAGGAGATTTAAAAAAAGTAAAAGCTACTATTGATACTACATATATACTTTTATTTATTGGCTCTATATTGATAAGTGTTATTGGAATAGTATTTGGAGGTCCTATGCTTAAGCTTATGAATACTCCAGAATCAGTTTTTAATCAATCAAAACTGTATCTTACTATAATATTTGGTGGAATCTTATTTTCTGCTGGATATAATTCAGTAAGTGCAATACTTAGAGGACTTGGAGATTCAGTAACTCCACTTTATTTTTTAATAATAGCCACAATTTTAAATATAGTTTTAGATTTAACTTTTATTGTTGTCTTGAAAATGGGAGTTGAAGGTGTTGCACTTGCCACTATAATGGCTCAAGCAGTATCATTTATAATTAGCATAATATATTTAAATAAAAAACATGAAGTACTTAAATTTAAGATTAAAGGAATTGTATATGACAATAAAATATTTAAAGATGGTCTTAGATTAGGACTTCCAAGTGGAGTTCAACAGATGTTATTTTCAATTGGCAACATGGCTCTTCAATTTTTAGTTAATGGTTATGGTACATCTGCCATGGCAGCTTTTGGAGCTGGTCTTAGAATAGAAAACTTTATAAGCTTACCTATCATGAACCTTGGTTCTGCTGTTTCCACTTTTGTTGCTCAAAATATAGGTGCTGGAGAAAATGAAAGGATTAGAAAAGGAATTCGTGAATCTATAAAAATGGCTTTAATTCTAGCAATTGTTGTCGTTGCCTTAATCTTATTATTTAGAGAAAACTTAATTTCTCTATTTAATACAGACAAAGATGTCATTAAAATTGGTTCTTCTTACTTATTTATAATAGGACCTTTTTTCTTATTTATTGGTACTTCCTTTGTACTTTCAAGTGCAATGAAAGGTGCTGGTGATTCTATGTTTGCTTTGATGAGTTCAGTCGTATCTTTATGGCTTGGAAGAATTCCTGCTTCTTATTTATTTTCTAGATTATTTGGAACAGATGGAATTTGGATGGGTATACCTTTTGGTTGGACTTTAGGTCTTATTGTTACAGTCATCTATTATAAAAAAGGTTATTGGAAAACTAAAGCTATTGTAAATCATAGAATTAATGAATAATCTTTTAATAAAATGTATTCACCTTCATTATGATATAATAAATTATGGAGGTGGATACAAAAAATGGATATTATTCTTAAACCAAAACAATTTTGCATGACTATTATGGTTACTATAATTCTTTACTTCTTTCTAAATTATAGTTTCAATATAAAATTTTCTATATGCTTATCGTTTTTAACTATCTTAATATGGGCTGTAGACTCTGTTGAAAAAACTGTAGTTGCACTAGTCTTTGTAATATTAGCTTTTATTTTTAATATTGCACCTTTGAAAGTCATTTTACAATTTTTATTTACAGAAAATTTTTATATAATAATCCTTGCTTACATAATTACTAATGCAGTTGCAAAGACAGGTGTTGCAAAAATTATTTCTGAAAAATTAATTTTAAATACTGTAGATACCCCTAAAAAAATGATTTTTTTATCATATATTTTAGGTGTATTATTAATATTTTTCATACCACAGCCATTTCCAAGAGTCATTCTTGTGTCAGCTTTTTATAAAGAATTTTTTAAAGAACAACACTTAGCTGATGATTCAAAATCTATACTTCTCTTTAGTATATTTACAGCATCTACATTTACATCAATGTTTTTTGTAAATGGAGATACTCTTTTAAACTATGTAGTCCTAGAACTTGGAAATTGTAATATAAACTGGGGGCAGTGGGCTTTTTATATGTCTGTTCCAACTATAATTACTTGTTTTATAACTTATTTTTTATTTATAATTGTTTTTAAAAAAGAATTATCTTTAATAAAATTTACTTCTTATGATAATCTTAATTCTAATAAATTTCAATTTTCATATTCTAATCTAAAAAAAGAATTTTGTTTATTAAGTGACGAACAAAAACATGTATTTTTATGTTTAGGAATAATGTTTTTTATGTTCTTAACTCAATTTATTCATAATTTAAATACACTAATTATAATGTCTATTTGTGTACTTCTTTTGTTGTTAAAAGGAATAATTGGTTTCAATACTTTAAAAGAAATAAATTGGAAAGTTCTCATTTTTTTTGTAGCAGCGTTTTCAATTGGAGGAGTACTAAAGTATTCTGGAGTTGTTGATATAATGGGAAACTATTTAATAAAATTAATTCCAAACTCTTCAAAAACTATTTCAATATTATTTTTAATAACCCTGACAATAATACTGAATATATGCCTTGGAAGTGCTGTCACTACATCCTCCGTGGTGATACCATTACTTGGAAGTTTACATATATTGAAAGAAAATAGTATTGTTCTTTGCCTTTTTGTTTATATTGTAGTAAGTATACAATACATATTGCCTTTTCATCATGCAACAATAATGGTTGGACATGGTGAGAATCTATATAATAGTAAGGTTATTTTTAAGTATGGTTTGACTTTAATTCCTTTAACCTATTTTATAATAATCTGTATAACCTTCCCTTGGTGGAGATTTATAGGTCTAGAAGTTTAACAAAGATGAAAATATGAATTTTCTTTTTAATAATTTAGAACATTATTATCTTAAGTTAATTCATATTTTCATCTTTTTTATAAAAATCTATTTATAAAATTGCATAAAAACTAATTTTTTATTCTAAAATTAAATGTTATTTGTTTTGCTACCTTTTCCAAAAGTATTTTCCCAATCTTCTATAAACCTATCAACACTCCAATCTGTCAATGGATGATTCATCATGGATTTACAAATATCATATGGCACTGTAACACTGTGTACTCCACACTTCATTAATTCTATAACCTGTTGTGCATTTTTAAAACTAGCAGCAAGTACCTTTGTATCCATATTATAAGTATCTATTATTTTTATAAGCTCTGAAACCACAGATACACCATCCCCAGATATATTATCAAGTCTGTTTACATAAGGTGCAACATAATTTGCTCCAGCTTTTGCAGCTAAAAATCCCTGATGAGCAGTAAATATTGCAGTGGCAGTTATTTTTATTCCTTTTTTATGAAGGTCTTTTATAGCTCTTAAACCATCTTGTGTTACAGGTATTTTCACATATATGTTTTCTCTCAAACTACTTATATATAATGCTTCATCTAATATATCTTCATACTTTGTACTTAATACTTGAGCATGTATAGGCATATCTTCACCTATAATTTCACCAATCTCACTTATAAGTTGCTTAAAATTCTTTTTTTCCTTTGAAATAATACTTGGATTTGTTGTTACACCATCAACTGGTAAATAAGTACTTAGCTCTTTAATTTCCTCTATGTTACCTGTATCTAAGATTAGTTGCATTAAAATATCCCCCTTTAAACTTTATTTTTTTATTTTATTTATTCTTATTATATATTGGTTTGGTATTATTTTCAACTTTTTTATTATTGTTTTTTATGTTTTTTTATTGTTTGATTTTGTTGTATATTTTTATAATTTCTTTATTTATTAAGTTTTAAATAAACTATTAAGAATAATATACTTTTTATATTAAATTAATGTTGTATTCCATATTAAAATAGTTGATATTTTATCTTTTATCTTATAATATTTACTATAATACTATATTCAGGAAAAGAGGTAAAAGATGTTTGCGGAAGAAAGGATTCAAGCTATATTAAATATCCTAAAAAAAGAAGGAAGAGTTACTGTAAAAGAACTCAGTTCAAAATTTAATGTTACTGAAGATTGTATAAGAAAAGATTTAAAAAATATAGAAAAAATTTCTTCAATACGAAGAATTTATGGTGGAGCTGTACTAGTCAGAGAAACCCTTGAAAACCAAGATACAAAAGATAGAAAAGAAATTAATATACCAACAAAAAAAATAATAGCAGAAAAAGCATTTAATCTAATTTCAGATAGAGAAACTATATTTTTAGATATATCTACAATCAATATATTGTTGGCTAAACTGTTAGCTGAAAGCAATAAGAAAGTAACATTGGTCACAAATATGCTAGATATACTAAATGTAGTTACTTCAAAGCCCAATAATTTAAATGTAATTTCTACTGGTGGTTTATTAAATCTTAGCTTAGATGGATTTGTTGGTACTCCGACAATAGACTTTATATCAAGATATAAATTTGATAAAACTTTTATGGGCAGTTGTGGTATAGATGTATTTAATTCTTCTCTTACAACATTTGAAATTGAAGATGGACTTACAAAAAAAGCTATAATAAATTCAAGTAAAAAAGTATTTATAGTTATGGAAGATAAAAAATTTAAATTTGATGGAAACTTTAAATTTGCTCATTTAGAAGACATTAGTTCTATAATTACAGAAAAATCACCTACTCCTGACATAGTAAATACTTTATCAGAATTTAATGTGAATGTTTTATAAACTTAATGATATATTTTTCAAATAGATTAAAGAGATAAACCATTATTTTGTAAATATCCTTAAAAGCCTTAATTCTATATGATTACAGCAATAATCAAATTTAATATTTAAAATTTTAAAATTGATATGATTTAAATACAACATACTTGAAATAGACTTTCTAAATATAATACAGTTATTTTTAGAAAGCCTATTTCTTCTGTAAAACCTTTTATAGTATTTCTTATCTAAGAACTATTATTGACAATAGTACCTAAATCTATAGACAAAACTTTATTTCATTTCATCTTTCATTTGCTTTTCTAAATCTTTTGCAAATTTCTTTTGCTCATATCTTTCCATCATTTCATCTTTCTTCATTTCTAGGTTTACCATAGCACCTTGAGCGTCATCTTTTAAGTCTTCAGCAGTATTTTTCATTACATAAGCTGTCTTTTTAGCACCTTCTTTTAAATCTTCTTTCATGTTTTTCATATCTCTTTTAAGTCTATCCATCAAAACTACCTCCTCTGTAAATATAATACTTCCTACAGTTATTTTTCCCAAAATGTATATATTTATTTGCTCTATCAAGTATAATTTTTAAGTTATTAAATGTAATTTAAGACTATTTGAATATATAACTTTTAATAAAGATTACCTATTTTTCGTTTTAAAATAAAAATAACATCAAGCATATATACTCTATGCTCGATGTTATTTCTTAAATTCATTGCATTTAATTGTTGGGAATTACTATAATGATGATTTAATTGCAGGATATTAGGTTATATCATCATTATAGCTTGGTGTTATTTTATGGTTTAAAATTTTTTATTTCTATTTACATAATACATTTTTAGTATGAATTTTTTATGATTTTACAATGAACTATTATTGAAACTTCTACTTTTTAATGTAGAAAATACTATATATGTAAAGATATTGTATTGCACATCAGTATTTAATTTACAAAATTATCCAATATAAACTGATAGAAGAATTATCTTCTGTTGGCTTATTTTTAAATTATTACCATCCCTTTTTTCTTGCTGTTTTTTTCTTTTTAGTAATCGTTAATACACTAGTTTCTTTCTTTTTGCCAGCAAGGATAATTCCAGAAATCAATAAAATGAACAGCAGTACAATTAAAGCAGGAAAAATACGATAAGTATATCCATACTCCACACTACAATTAGAATCCATTAAAATCATACTTGCTTTAATCGGATAATAATTTAATAATGTTCCTTCAAAAGTTCCAAAATATCCATATACAAAAGAAAGTGCAACACCACCCAAAAAGTTATTTACTGAACAACAGAAAAGTAAGATAATGGGCAAAACAGCAATGTATACAAAAATGTTTGCTCCGATAATATGAATAAACATATTAATGATATTGCCAAAACCTACTCCTGGAAATCCAGCAATTATATTGATTACTAACGCTATAACACATCCTATAAAACTGAAATAAATTGTTAAGAGTAGTAGTACAAGTAATTTGCTGGAAAGTAGTTGTTTGTAAGGAATAGGAATTGTTAATAGGTTTTTTATGGTATCGTCTGTATATTCCCGTGTTATGATATATCCAGCAATCAATGTAATAATAATCGGGAAGAAAAGGGTACAATTACTAGTCATAACCTGTTGCATGAAATATTCAAATGTCCATGATTGTCCACCACTAGCTGTTGAATAAAATAATGACAGTAGTGGAGAAAGTGTTGTCATAATAATTCCAGCCTTTATTACAGAATATCGTTTTAATTTCAAAAATTCAACTTTTACTATATTTTCCATATATATTACCTCGTCCATTTTTTGTAGAATCGAACTATCAGCCATAAGGAGATAGTAACAGTAATCACCATGAGTAAAACTGTATGGCTAGTGGTTGGTACAATATCGTATGCTTCTGGTAAAAGATTATCTTTTTGCAGATTATTCATCATGGAACCGCTCGCCCAGTTCATAACACATATAACTGGAAAGAAATTTAAAAAAGTGATTTTAGAAGCACTTATGGAGGTTCCCACAGTCCCCAATATTCCCCAGTTGAAAATAGAATAGAAAAATGCAAGCAAGATGGACAATAAAAATGTTTTGTTAAAATAAATAATCAGAAAAACAATCGGTAAAGAAGCCGCTACAATAAGCACAGCAAAAACTAAACTCATCATTAACTTATAGGACATACCATAAACCATTCCTGCATGAAACAAACTGGAAAACAATGCAACTGATAAGGTATTTATTAGGCAAAAAGCAATTCCAAAAATAAATAACATATAGATTTTTGCCCTGATAAGTTGCGTATTTGCAATAGGTATTGTCCTGATATTTTTTGAAGTATTACAGTCTCTTTCTATAAAGAAAAGAATAGCTGCAATAATACCAATTAAACAAGGCAGTAAAAAAACCAATCCATAACCTAACATCATTGTATAGACATAATCAAATCTTGTTTGAAGATAATGTTCTGTCATATCTGTGTTTGTTCTGGATTTTGCCATATATGTTAAAATTAAGGGAAAGAATAATGATAATGACAAAAGTGCGTATAATAACTTTTTGCGTTTTAACTTCCAAAATTCACATTTTATGAGTTTAAGCAATTCCCTCACCTCTGGTTACTCGTTTGAAGTAGTCTTCAAGGGTCTCTTCGCAAGTATGTGCTTCAAAAACCTCTAATCCATTCTCTACAAACGAAGATACAATTTTTCCAACAGATAAATCAAGATTATGCAGTCTTAAATTGTGGTCATCTTGAATTGTAAAGTGCTGCCCATGGAATATGTGTTCCAAAACTCTTCCTGCCTGTGCTGTATCAGAAATCGTAAAATGAATATATTTGTTGCTTTTCTGTTCCAGTTCAGATAGACTTTCTTCTTCCAATAATACTCCATGGTCGATAATTCCTATATCATCAGCCAGCAGAGCTATTTCTGATAAAATATGACTGGAGATTAAAATGGTCTTTCCTCTTTTTTTACATAGGTCATGGATAAATGAGCGTATTTCTGCAATTCCAATAGGGTCAAGACCGTTAATTGGTTCATCCAAAATCAATAATTCTGGCTCGTGCATAATAGCAAGAGCAATCGCTAGTCTTTGTTTCATTCCCAGAGAATATTGAGAAAACAGCTTTTTGTCTTTATAGGGAAGACCTACTAAATCCAAAGCATTTTTGATAGCGTTCTGGTTTTGAATTCCACGTAAAGTAGCAAAAATACACAGATTTTCCGTAGCAGTCAGGTTGGGATAAAAACCAGGCGATTCAATCAGACTTCCTATGTGTGGCAGCAATTTTTTTTCATTGTCTTTTAAGCATTTTCCAAAAATCTTCACTTCACCAGAAGTAGGCTGTGTTAATCCAAGCAACATTTTCATTGTGGTAGTTTTTCCTGCTCCGTTTCTACCAAGCAGACCGTAAATTCTCCCTTTCTGTACATGGATGTTCAGGTCAGCAACACTTTTTTGTGAACCATACTGTTTTGTAAGATTTTTCGTTTCAATTATGTATTTGTTCATATACATTCCCCCTATTCTGATTCCCATTATAACACTCTAATCTTACATTAATCTTGCTAGAACCTTGCATTAACCTTGCAATTTATCCAAAAAATCCCTCTCAAATTTCTTCTTCAGCAGGGAATAACTCATATTCAGTTCCAGTCTGCCTGTATAAATGCTCAATGAGATAACCAAAATCTACCTTATCCAGCGCTAGATTTTGCCCATCCTCTAAGTAAGATGCCTTGTATCTTCGGTATCTAAAAATGACTGTAACACGGCTCTAAAACCCATTCAGTCAAACGCTATTAATGAAGGCCCATTCAATGACGTTCTTTACTGCCTGCTGACTTTTCAAGGATAAGCAAAATCCAATAGAAAAAGGACGCAGATTTCAAAAAATGCGTCCTTTTTCTATCATAATATTCAGTTTTATATAATCACACTGTCTGCCTGCTGTCTGCAAAGCCTTGATTTTGCTAATTTTCTACTACCATCCTTATCAAAACTCGTAAATACAGGCTATGCTGACATTTTCCAACTTATGAAAAGATACTCTATATATGTTTTAAAGCTAATTTTTAAATTCAACCGTAAATACTACAGAGTTTTCCTTATTTTTTATACTGTATTCAAACCCATGAGTTTTAAAAATTTGACTGACTATATAAAGACCAAGACCACTTCCTCCAGTTTTTCTTGAACGAGATTTTTCTATTCTATAAAATGGATTAAATATCTCTTCTAAATAACGTTTCTCTATAGTTACACCAGTATTTTCAATTTCTAAAATAACTCTTTGATTAGAAGTTTTTTTGTTTATTCGATTGTTTTTATCATAAAGTCTAATTATAAGGTCTGAGCCTTCAGGAGAATATTTTATAGCATTATTTATTATATTATTAATTGCTTTAGTTATTCTCTCTTGGTCTGCCTTAATTTCTAGGTTTTCTTCTATTTTTAGAATAGTTTTCATATGTTTTTCTTCTATTAAAAATACTTGTCTTTTTACCAGTCTATTTAAAAGTTCACTTATATTTATTGATACTAATTTTAAATCTTTTTCTAGTATTTCTGATTTTGAAACCTCTATCATCTCATTTACTAAATCTTTTAGCTCTTGTGTACATTCATATGATTTTTTCAAGTAAGTATCCCTATCTTTATACTTACCTACACTATAAATCATTCCTTCAATTTGACCACTTATTATGGTTATTGGAGTTTTTAATTCATGTGATATCGTTGCAACAAAATCCTTTCTTCTATATTCCTGTTCTCTTTCACTCTCTATTATATTTATAAGAGGCTTTGTTATTACGATTGAATATATATATGCTCCAATAATTGCTATTAATATCGCTATTGATATAATGTATGGCATTAACTTTCTTATGACTTCATTTGCTTCGTCAATTGGCTGTAATGGCATAACAAGTTCTAAACTATATGGCCCGTCTTTTGAGTCTTTTGTATATATAGGTATAGATGTTCTATACTCATCTTCAATACTATTAATCATATACTTACTATATCTTAAAATAACTACTTCATTTTTACCATATACAATTTTTCCTTGGTTGTCTTTTAGTAAAATAGCAAGGTTTTGGTCTTTAGCCATATAATAGAGTCTTTCTTCTAAAGTATATGTATCAAAGTGAATTGAACTATCTACTAGAGATTTTAAGCTTTCTTGAAGAGACTCAATTTTATACTCATGATAATATGATGGCAATAAAAAATATAAAATTAGGTATATTATTAAAGCTAATGCTATTAATAATGATGTTGTTATGGAAAATAATTTATACTTTATACTTAATTTTTCCCACTTATCAAATATCCTTCTCAAGTGTATATCCTATTCCTTTTACAGTTTTAATATATGGTAATGATATTTTTTTTCTTATATTTTTTATATGTGCATCAACAATTCTAGTATCTCCATAATAATCATAACCCCATATACTATCTAAAAGACCTTCCCTAGTTATAACCTGTGGATATTTTTCTATCAAAGCTTTCAATATATTAAATTCTTTTAATGTAAGTTCTATAGGCTCTCCATCTATTTCAGCAATATATGTGTTTAAATCTAACTTTAATTTTTCAAAAACTATAAACTTATCATTTATCGTTTTGTTGCTTCTTCTCAAGATAGCTTCTACTCTTTTAATGAGAAGATTAAATGAAAATGGTTTTGTTATATAATCATCGCATTCTAAGTCAAATCCCTTAAGTTGATCTCCTTCATCGTTTAAAGCAGTCAAAAATATAATTGGAACACTTGATGATTTTCTTATCATTTTACAAACTCCATAACCATCTAAGTTTGGCATCATTATATCTAATATTACCAAGTCATAACTTCCTTGCTTAAATTTTTGTATACCTTCTAATCCATCATTTGCTGACTCAACCTGATAGCCTTCTGCACTTAAAAACTCTGATATTAATTCTTGTATGTTTGAATCGTCTTCGATTACAAGTATTGACGAGTTCATCCTATCAATCCTTTCTATTTTAAAATTTCTTATATTACTTATATTTTATCTCATTGTTGTGAATTTTACATGAAAAAAGAACTATCTTAATTTGTAAATTAATCCTTTTAATTAAAGATAGCTCTTTTAAATACATTTTTACTTAATTTATTATTCTAATTTTTTTTATATGCTTTGAAATTTTTAAGTCTAAGCGCATTTGAAACTACCGAAACTGAACTTAAACTCATGGCTGCTGCTGCAATCATTGGATTTAAAAGAGGTCCTCCAAATATATACAATAATCCTGCTGCTACAGGTATACCAATTGTATTATATCCAAATGCCCAAAATAAGTTTTGCTTTATGTTTTTTATAGTTTCATTACTAAGTTTAATCGCAGTTGGAACATCCATTAAATCACTCTTCATAAGCACTATATCTGCAGACTCAATTGCTACATCTGTTCCACTTCCTAT
This sequence comes from Clostridioides sp. ES-S-0010-02, assembly GCA_020641055.1. Taxonomy (NCBI): domain Bacteria; kingdom Bacillati; phylum Bacillota; class Clostridia; order Peptostreptococcales; family Peptostreptococcaceae; genus Clostridioides; species Clostridioides sp. ES-S-0010-02. The sequence continues at coordinate 2,023,974 of CP067345.1, read as the reverse complement.
TGCTATTCCTATATCAGCTTTTGCAAGAGCTGGTGCATCATTTATTCCATCTCCTACCATTGCAACAAACTTACCTTGATTTTGTAATTTTTCAACTTCTTTTGATTTATCTTCTGGTAAAACCTCTGCTAATACCATATCTATACCTACTTGACTTGCTATAGCATTTGCAGTCTTAACATTATCTCCAGTTACCATTGCAACTTTTATTCCCATATCATGAAGAATATCTATTGCTTTTTTACTACTTTCTTTAACCACATCTGCAACTGCAATTATTCCTGATAAATTTCCATCTACAGCAATATACATAGGTGTCTTACCTTGACTTGCTAGTATATTAGATTTTTCCTCTAAATCTTTAAGGTTAATATTATTGTCGTTCATAAGCTTTCTATTTCCAAGTAATATATTTTCATTATTTATAGCAACTTGTATACCAGCACCTGGTATAGCTTTAAAGTTATCAACTTTTTCAATCTGTATATTTTTCTCTTCTCCATATCTAACTATTGCTTCTCCTAGAGGATGTTCTGAACCTTTCTCTGCACTTGAAGCAATCTTAATTAGGTATTCTTCTTTCACATTATTTAATACAATATCTGTTACTTTTGGTTTTCCTTCTGTTATTGTACCTGTTTTATCAAATATTACTGTATTTACTTTGTGAGCAGATTCTAGTGCTTCCCCACCTTTTATCAGTATTCCATTTTCTGCACCTTTTCCAGTTCCAACCATTATAGCAGTTGGTGTAGCCAATCCTAATGCACAAGGGCAAGCAATTACAAGTATTGATATGAATATAGTAAGTACAAATACTATATCTTTTCCACCCACTAAAAACCACAATAATGATGATACTATAGCTATTGCAATTACTATTGGTACAAAATATCCAGAAACAGTATCAGCAAGTTTAGCAATGGGTGCTTTTGTACCCTGTGCATCTTCAACTAATTTTATTATTTGAGCAAGAGCTGTATCTCCACCAATTTTTTCAGCTTTAAATTTAATAACACCATTTTTATTTATACTAGCTCCTGTAACTTTACTTCCAATATTTTTTTCTACTGGTATACTTTCACCTGTAAGCATAGATTCATCAACTGATGTATATCCCTCTATTACAACTCCATCTACTGGTATTTTAGTCCCTGGTTTTACTAGTATTATATCTCCTATTCCAACTTCTTCTATAGGAGTCTCTATTTCTTTACCATCAACTATTACTATTGCAGTTTTAGGTTGTAGCCCCATAAGTTTTTTAATTGCTTCTGATGTTTTTCCTTTTGATTTTGATTCTAAATATTTACCAAGTAATATAAGTGCTATTATTATTCCTGCACTTTCATAATACAACTGATGATGGTGCATACCCTGAATTTGTCCATTTGCTATTTGTACTGTTGTATATAGACTATATAAAAATGCTGCCAAGGTACCAATTGCAACCAAAGAATCCATATTAGGACTTAAAGAAAAAAGTGCTTTAAACCCATTTATATAAAATTTATATCCAGCTATCATAACTGGGATTACTAAAATCAATTGAACTAATGCATAATTTAAAGTATTTGTCATAGGATTTAGAATTTCTGGTAAAGGCCATGGTCCTATAGGTTTTATTATCATAGGACCCATTGCTATATAAAACAAAGGTACTGCAAATACTATTGCAACTATGAATTTAATAAATAAAGTATTCATTTCTTTTTCTTTTCTTAATTTATCTTCATCTACATCAACTTTATTTTTTACTTCTTCTATTGGTTTATAACCAGCTTTTTCTATAGCTGCTTTTATCTGAGATAATTTTACTTTTGATGGATTATAGTCTATATTAGCTTTATCAGTTGCAATATTTACACTAATACTTTCTACTCCATCCAATTTTTTTACTACTCTCTCTACAGCTTTTGCACAGGCTGCACATGTCATTCCATCAATTTTCATATCAATTTTTTTATTACTTTCTTCCTTTATAATTCCATATCCAGCTTTTTCTACAACCTGCTTTATGTCATCAAAGCTAACTTTAGAATTGTCATATTCTATCTTAAGTTTTTCAGTAGCTATGTTTACGCTTTGGTCATATACTCCATCTAATTTCTTAGTTACTCTTTCTACTGCCTTTGCACAAGCTGCACATGTCATACCTGTGATTTTATAATTTTCTACTATTTTATTTGAACTCATAATAAACTCTTCCTCTCTTTCAATATATTTTCAATTAATTTGTATATTTTATTTTGATATGTAATATTGATAAATTCTTTATTTGGAAATCTATAGTATTTATTATACCCCCTATAGGTATATTTAATCAATATTTTTTTAATAAATAAATTTAATTTAGTTATATTTATTTGTATTTAATAAAAAAGTATACTCATAATTAAATATGTACATAAAAAGAGAGCAAATAAATTGCTAAATACTTACTCAATTTATATGCTCTCTTTTATATAATTTATTTTCTACTGTAGTTTTTTCTTACATGTATAGTTTATTTCTTACATGCTTCAAAAAATTCTTCCTCTGTTTCTCTTATTTCAAGCTCATTATCTATTATTCCTACAGCTTCTTTTTTAAATGCTCTACATTGACCTATACAACCAGTCTTCACATTTTCTTCTCCAACTAAAGTTTTTAGCTTATTTACATCCACATTTGAACAGTTTGGGCATACTCTTATCATATTTAAGTTCCTCCTAATTAATGTCTAATTAATACAGTTATACCCAAATATAAGCTTTGTAATTTTTTTTTTACAATAAATTATTTCCATGCATTCCATTTTATAGTAATTCTATTATTACATGTATGGGGGTATTTGCTGTTTTCTTACTATCTCCAATTCTTTAACTTCTATAAACTTAACTACATTTACTTTGTAGTTTTCTTTAGATTTTATATATAAAACATCTTCTTCTATTTTTTTACCCTCAATAAACTTTTTAGAACATCTTAAAAGTTCTTCAAAATTATCTACTTCCTCTTTTATGAAAATATCACTTTCACTTGTAAAATATTTAATGATTATTTTAGTTACTTCCAATATATATCATCCTCTACTTTTAAATTAGTATGTTCATTTATAAATTTATTATTTGTCTAAAAATTTTTTTTAAACAAAATAAATTTATATATTTGAAATCAACATTTTTACCTAATTTAAATTATATTAATGCATTTTAATCTATTTTTCCTTGTACCTAATAATATATTGTGATATAATTAATAAGTTATTTTAATCGAAGGGAGCAACAAAAATGTCACAAAAACATAAAATTATAAATATCGCAGTTATTGCCCACGTTGATGCAGGAAAATCAACACTAGTTGATGCTTTCCTTTCTCAAAGTGGTGTTTTTAGAGAAAATGAAGTAGTTAAAGACTGCGTTATGGACAGTAACGACCTTGAGAAAGAAAGAGGCATAACTATATATTCAAAAAACTGTGCAATAAACTATCAAGACTATAAAATAAATATAGTTGATACACCAGGACATAGCGACTTTTCTTCTGAAGTTGAACGTGTTATGAAAACTGTTGACACAGTTATTTTACTAGTTGATGCAAGCGAAGGCCCAATGCCTCAAACTAGATTTGTTTTACAAAAATCTTTAGAGTTCGGTTTAAAACCAATACTATTTATCAATAAAATTGATAAAAAAGACCAAAGAGCGGAAGAAGTAGTTAATGAAGTTTTCGATTTATTTGTAGACTTAAATGCAACAGACGAACAATGTGAGTTCCCTATAATATATGGAATAGCTAAACAAGGTATAGCTAAACTTGAAATGGATGATGACAGTGAAGACCTATCTCCACTATTTAAAACTATTGTAAATCATGTTGAAGCTTATCCTGATTACGACAATGAATCTCTACAATTCCAAATATCAGCTCTTGCATATGATGATTATGTAGGTAGACTTGGTATAGGTAGAATCTATAAAGGAACACTTAAAAGCAATGAACAAGTTGCTATTTGTAGAGAAGGTTCTGTTGTATCTAGAGGAAAAGTATCAAGACTTTCTGTATATGAAGGTTTAAAACAAGTTGAAGTGAATGAAGCTACTAGTGGAGAAATAGTTGTTATATCTGGTATTCCTGATATATCTATAGGAGAAACTCTATGTGATTTAGATAATCCACTTCCTATGGAAATGATAAAAATAGAAGAGCCTACTCTTTCTATGAACTTCTTAGTAAATGATTCCCCATTTGTTGGAAAAAGTGGTAAATTCGTTACAACTAGACATTTAAAAGACAGACTTGAAAAAGAACTTGAAGTAAATGTAGGACTTAAAGTTGAACCTCTTGATACTACTGATGGATATAAAGTTTCTGGACGTGGAGAACTTCATTTATCTATACTTCTTGAAAATATGAGACGTGAAGGTTATGAAGTTGGTGTTTCTAAGCCTGAAGTTTTAATGCATAAAGAAGATGGAAAATTGATGGAACCAGTAGAAAGAGTTATTGTAAACTGTCCAGAAGTTTATTCAGGTACTATTATAAATGAATTGAACATGAGAAAAGGTATGATGGAGTCTATGTCAATAGAAGGAGACTATGTAAAAATAGAATTCTTAGCTCCTACTCGTGGTCTTTTAGGATATAGAAGTGAGTTTATAAATGCTACTCGTGGAGAAGGTACTCTAGTTCGTTCATTTGAAAAATTTGAAGAATTTAAGGGTGAAATACCTTCAAGAGGAAATGGTGTCTTAATAGCACAAGGACCTGGTGTTACTATGGGATATTCTCTTAATGCTTTAAGTGATAGAGCTACGATGTTTGTAGACCCTGGTGTAGAAGTTTATGAAGGTATGATAATTGGTATGAATTCTAGAAAAGACGACATGGTAGTTAATCCTTGTAAAAACAAGAAAATGAGTAACGTACGTGCTTCTGGTTCAGATGATGCTATAAAATTATCACCTCCTAGAATATTCACTCTTGAGGAAGCATTAGAATTTATAGAAGATGATGAATTAGTTGAAATCACACCAGATTCTATAAGACTTAGAAAAAGATTATTAAATGAACATGATAGATTAAGATATAATAAGTCTAGACAAGGTAAATAAATTCTAATATCTGTTTACTAAATAGCCATATAATACTTAAAGATATATTTTCTTTATAGTGTTATATGGCTATTTTTATTTAAGAGTTATATTTATTCAACATTTATATAATTAGCTGCTTGAACAGCTGCGATAGCACCATCTGAAGCTGCTGTTATTATTTGACGTAAAAACTTCGTTCTATTATCTCCTGCTACATATACACCTTCAACTGATGTTGTGCAAGACTCATCTGAAACTATATACCCACCTTCATCTAACTCAAGTACATTTTCAAACATTTTATTGTTAGGTTTAAGTCCTATAGCAATGAAAATACCACTTACATCTATAGTTCTTTTCTCCTCAGTTTTTAAGTCTTTTACTTCTATTCTTGATACTGTCTTTTCACCTTCTATTTTTTCTACACCATGACTATAAAGTATCTCAATATTTTTTCTTGCCTTTACTGACTTTTCTAATACTTCTTCACCTCTAAAATCATCTCTTCTGTGAATTAAGTACACTTTTGTACAATTATTAGCTAAAAATAAAGCATCTTCTAATGCAGTATTTCCTCCACCAACTATTGCAACTTCTTTATTCTTAAAAAAGGCTCCATCACATGTTGCACAATAAGATACTCCTCTACCTGTAAACTCTTTTTCTCCAACACATCCTAATTTACGTCTTTCGACTCCATTTGCGAGGATAACAGCCTTTGCTTTATGTTCTCCTGATGCTGTTTTAACAATTTTTACTTTACCTTCTAAACTTATCCTTTCTACTTCATCAAACTGAATATCAACACCCTGATCGACTGCTTGATTATATATGTTAGTAGAAAACTCTATACCAGAAATTTTTTGAACTGCTGGATAATTTTCTACCTCAGATGTACTTGCAACTTGACCTCCATAAATACTTTTTTCAAAGACTGTTACACTTAAACCAGCTCTCATAGCATAAATTGCTGAAGTTAAACCTGCTGGTCCAGCACCAATTACAATAATATCTACCATGACAATTTACCTCTCTTTATATTATTATTTCTTATATATTATTCTCATTATTCTTATACTTTACTATTATTATCCATATATACTATAAACAAAACATTATTTTTGTTAGTTTATAGAAAGGATTAATTTAAAAACTGATAGCTATAAATAAAGTATTATTTTTTACATTTTAACTTTATTTATTTATATGTTAACTTTATTTAATAAATATATAAAAAAACTGTAAATAAAAAGTAATTTTTACTTACAGTTCTACTTATTTATATAATTTAAAACCTTATTGGTTATCATTTACAGTGTCTTCTAATATATTGCTTTCTGATATATATGATAGAATTGAAAGTCCATACATAACCAAAACTAATGCTGCTGTTATAAGTACTATTCCCATATTTAATACCTCCTTTTGTTTACAGTATACTCTTATTATGTGAAATACTTGTGAATTTAATTTGAACATATTTGTAATTTTACAATAGTATTTTTTTCAAATTAAGAATTATATACTTTTATTAATTCAAGTACAATTAATCGTTTAAATATTAACGCTATTTATCTATATTTATATGATATACCATATAATTACATTTTTCAAATTAAAGTTTTGTAAACTTTTTTTGTAATATGGTGTAGCATAAAATTTTAATATTACAGATATGTAACTCTTATCTTCTAATTAATTTTTATTAAAATCCACTTCATTTCTATGAAAATTCAAGTTTTTATAGATTTAAAAAGGTTAAAAAAATATTCTGTATATAAGTCAATTTGATTACAGTTTTTTTACATTTCAAAAAATATTTTTCCCAAATTTTTATATTAATACTTGACTTTGTCTGTTTTATATTCTAGAATAATTAATAATATTAAGAATATTGAAAGGCTTTGATTAGGAAGAGTAAATCTGAATCGGTTACCAGAGAAGGAAACTATTAGCTGAAAAGTTTCTTTAACTAGAAAGATTGAAAACTACCTATGAGCTTCTATCTGAAGTTATCTTATGATTTTAGTAAGAATAGACGTTTTACTACTTACGTTAAAGTATCAAGTGGATTTTTTAAAATCAATTTGGGTGGAACCGCGGGAAACAGATTCTCGTCCCTTTTTTAGGGATGAGGGTCTTTTTTTATTACCTAAATTCAGTTTTTAAAATATTCTGTATCTAGTTTAATTAGCTAATTAAAAATTTAAAATATATGGAGGATTATAGAAATGTATTATTCAAGTACAAGAGGCACCAAAGAAAAAGTAACTGCATCACAAGCAATAATAAAAGGAATTTCAAACGATGGTGGTCTTTATGTTCCAAGTGAATTTCCAAATGTAAAAAATGAACTTATAGATTTAATAAATTTAACGTATTCCCAAATAGCATTTTTTGTACTTAGTAAATTTTTATGCGATTTTACTGAATCTGAGATTAAAGATTGTATAACAAATGCATATGACGAAAAATTTGATTGCACTAGTATAGCTCCATTAAATAAAGTAAATGATGCTTATTTCTTAGAATTATATCATGGTCCAACTTTAGCATTTAAGGATATGGCACTTACTATAATGCCTCACCTTCTTAAAACATCTATTAAAAAAGATAATTTAGAAAAAGATGTTGTAATTCTTACTGCTACATCTGGAGATACAGGAAAAGCAGCACTTGAAGGTTTTAAAGATATAGACAAGATAAAAATAATTGTATTCTTTCCAGAAGATGGTGTAAGTGCAGTGCAAAAACTTCAGATGAAGACTCAAACTGGAAAAAATACATATGTAGTTGGTATAAAAGGAAATTTTGACGATGCACAATCTGGTGTAAAGAAAATTTTCTCTAATAAGGAATTTAATGAAAAACTATTAGATAGTAATTATATCTTATCTTCTGCTAATTCAATTAACATAGGAAGACTTCTTCCTCAAGTTGCATACTATTTTTATTCATATATGAAATTGGTAGATAGTGATGAAATAAAGTTAAATGACAAAATAAATTTTGTAGTCCCAACTGGTAACTTTGGTAATATTTTAGCTGGATATTATGCTAAACAAATGGGACTTCCAATAAATAAATTGATATGTGCATCAAATGACAACAATGTACTTTATGACTTCTTTAAAACTGGTATATATGATAAAAATAGAGCATTGAAATTGACTTCTTCACCTTCTATGGATATATTAATTTCAAGTAATTTAGAAAGATTATTATTTGAAATATCAAATAGAAATACTGAAACTGTAAGCAGACTTCTATCTAATCTTAGTGAAGATGGAGTTTATAAAATAAATGAAGATATGAAAAAGAATCTGGCTTCATTCTATGGTGAATATTCTAATGAGGAAGAAGTTAAAAACACGATAAATAATATTTTTAAAAATTACAATTATTTAATCGATACTCATACTGCTGTTGCATATAATTGTTATGAAAAATACAAAAAAGAAACTTCTGATGATACAAAAACTGTTGTTGTAAGTACTGCAAGCCCATTTAAGTTTTCTGAAGATGTTTTAAAATCTATAGACTCCAATTTTGGAAATCTTGATGATTTTGCCATAATAGATAGATTATCAAATATTGCTAAGGTAGATATACCAAAACCTATTAGAAATCTTCAAAATGCAGAAATACTACATAAAGATATTTATGAAAAGGATGAATTAAAAATAGCTATAGAAAAATTCTTAAAGGTATAGGTGATTATTATGTTAGAAATTATAGTTCCTGCAACAAGTGCAAATATAGGTCCAGGATTTGATTGTCTTGGAATTGCTTTAAATATATATAATAAATTTTATGTTGAAGAAATTGAAAGTGGTCTTGAAATAGAAGGTTGCGAAGATGCCTACAAAAATGAAAATAATTTAGTTTATACATCTATGAAATACTTCTTTGATAGAGTTAAGCCAGCTAAAATACCTACTGGTATCAAAATAAAAATCCAAAGTGATGTCCCTATATGTAGAGGTCTTGGTAGTAGTGCCTCTTGTATAGTTGCTGGCGTTATAGCTGCAAATGCTCTATCAAATGCTAATTTAGATAAATGCCAGTTGTTAAATATAGCTTCAGAAATAGAGGGACATCCAGATAATGTTGCTCCTGCTATTTTAGGTAATATGGTTGTTTCTGTTACTGATAATGACAATATACACTACGATATTATAGAAATCCCTAATGAACTCAAATTTTGTGCAATGATACCTAATTTCAAACTGTCAACTGAAAAAGCTAGAGGTGTTTTACCAAAAGAAATACCATATTCTGATGGAGTGTTTAATGTTAGTAGAGTCGCTTTACTTGTGTCTGCACTGTTAAACAAAAACTTTGAGCTTCTTAAAGTAGCTTGTCAAGATAAATTGCATCAAGATTATAGGGGTACTTTAATTGAAAACTACAGTGATATTGTTAAAAAATCTGAACAATTAAATAGTATTGGCGTATTCTTAAGTGGAGCTGGGCCTACTATAATGGCTTTAATAAAAGAAAATGATGATAATTTCGTGTATAATATGAGAGATTATCTATCAAACTTAAAATCTAATTGGGAAATAAAAGAGTTGTGTTGTGATTCTAAAGGAGCAGTTTTAAATATTCTATAATTATTGTCTCACATATAAAATATAACTACTCTTTTATTATAATTTGTAGTATAATAATTAGGACTAGGTAATAATATTAAGTATTATAATCTAGTTCTTTAAACATGTTTACATTGAGGAGGGATTATCATAAAAGAGTTAATAATTGGAGATTTAGTTGCAAAAGTTCCTATAATTCAAGGTGGAATGGGCGTTGGTATATCTAGATCATCACTTGCTGGTGCTGTTGCTAAGCTTGGTGGTGTTGGTGTAGTTTCTGGAGTTCAAATTGGTTATGATGAGGAAGATTTTGAGACTAACACTATAAATGCAAATTTAAGAGCTATAAAAAAACATATTTCCAGAGCAAAAGAAATTTCAAATGGTGGCATTATTGGCATTAATTTCATGGTCGCTATGAAAGAATATGAAACATATGTAAAAGAAGCTGTTAAAGCTGGTGTAGACCTTATAATATCAGGGGCTGGACTTCCTAATAAACTACCATCTTTAGTAAAAGGAAGTAATGTAAAAATAGCACCTATAGTTTCTACTGCAAAAGCTGCTAGTGTAATCTTAAAAATGTGGGATAGAAAAGAGAAAACTACTGCTGACTTAATAGTTGTTGAAGGTCCAAAAGCTGGTGGTCATCTTGGATACTCTAATGAGGAGCTTGATAACATAGATTCTATAGACTATGATAAAGAATTTGTTGAGATATTAAAAGTTGCAAATAATTATGGAGAAAAATTTGGCAAGAACATTCCAGTTGTTGCTGCTGGTGGCATAACTTCTAGTAGTGATGTAAAAAAATATATTGATATGGGAGCAAGTGGTGTACAAGTTGGTACGAGATTTGTTGCTACTTATGAGTGTGATGCACATGAAAACTTTAAAATGGCGTATATAAATGCTACAGAAGAAGATGTACACATAGTTAAAAGCCCTGTAGGTCTTCCTGGACGTGCTATAAGAAATAAATTTATAGAAGATGTTAAAACTAATCGTCCAGAGATAAAAAAATGTTACAACTGTTTGATTCCTTGCAATCCAAAAGAAACACCATACTGTATTTCTCAAGCATTAATTAATGCTGTTAAAGGAGATGTGGAAAATTCACTTTTATTCTGTGGCAATAATGCGTATAAAATTGATAAGTTAAGTTCTGTTGAAGATGTTATCAATGAATTAATTTCTGAATTATAATTTTAAAATTTACAAATTAAATTTTTATTAAGCTAAGGATTTTTAAATATGTTACTAATCAATCTATATTAACATATTTATATCCTTAGCTTATTTATATTCTCATCTTTATTTTTATTAAGATACTATATAAATATAATTTACACCATTATTAATAGTATATTTCAAAATTTCACTTGCTCTTACTTAATTTATTTTCCAATCAATTGTAGAAAATTTCATGTATAAAAACTCAATCACTTATATATCATAATTAAATTTTCTTTGCTTTCTATAATACTGCTTACTGATATAACCCTATCATTGCATATTATTTAATCTTCTTTTACAAGTACATTTGTTATCTCAGCTACATATAGAGTGTGATAATCTTTTTGTGGATACCATCTTCCATCTATCTCTTCATCAATAAAACATTGTGGGTCAATTTTTTGGCAGTGCATTTTTTTACATATAATAGCCAACTTTGCCTCTTTAAAATAAGGTGTATCATTCAAATATTCTATATTAAATCCTATTTTAGATATTTTATCCTCTCCCCTACCAGATACTTTACCACAATAAGAAAGTTCTTCACGAAAATCTTCATCAAAAAAAGTAAGAGAAAATGTATCTGTATTATCTATAAATTCTTTAGTATAACGTTGTGGTCTTATTACTACAAAAGCAACATTTTTTCCCCACATAACTCCAAGTCCACCCCAACTAGCAGTCATTGTATTTACTTTACCTTCTTTTTCAGCTGTTATCAATGTCCAGTCTTTACCTATCAACTTAAATGGATTACTTTTAATTTCTTCTGACATAATCTCTTTAAATTCACTCATACCTCTAATAACCTCTCATTCTATTATATTGATAATACTTTTATTTTCATCATAAATTATTACTAGAATTTACTTTGAAAAACAAAGTATTTTTTATTAAACATATTATAAAGGAGTAAGGATATAGATACCTATTCATTTTCTAATATATTTAATATTTTCACTCAGAGTATATATATACTTTATCTAAGTTAAATATGACTGTTATGTTTTACATGTAAATTATGACAAAAATATCATTTAACTAAATCAAAACTTGATTTATATACCTGGAAAAGGTATTATATTAAAGAGTGCTTAAAATACTTCTTTTGTATATAGGCATGTATAAAATAATAAATAAGGAGAGTGATGAGCAATGGATACTAGTCCGTTGCGGAGAGAATTTTTTACAATTTCATCACTTAATAATATCTAACTTTAAAACTAATACAGATATTCAGTTATATAAATTAGTTAATTAATAGATACTATTAAATGATGAGATTTATATAAAACTGAATAAAGGATGTGTTGCCATGATAAGATATTACAAAACTATAGATTCAAAATTAGAGAAACTTAGTTTTTTTGAAGATGGCTGTTGGATAAATCTTGTTGAACCTAATCATAGTGAAATCAACGAAATTTCTAATTTATTAAATATAGATGTAGAAAGCATAGAATCTGCACTAGATGAAGAAGAGCGCTCAAGAATAGATGTTGAAGACAATCATACTCTTATACTTATAGATATACCAGTAGACGAAAGTGACTCTAATTCTTCTCATTATACTACAATACCCTTAGGTATTATAATAACTCAAGAAGCTATTATAACAGTTTGTAATGCACAAACTAAGATTTTAAATGACTTTATAGTTGGTCATATTAAAGATTTTTTTACATTTAAAAAAACTCGCTTCTTGCTTCAAATTCTTCATAAAAATGCAGCTTATTACTTGCATTACTTAAGAAAAATAAATAAAATGACAATCATAATAGAGCGAGAAATTTACAAATCTATGAAAAATAAAGAACTAGTACAACTATTGGAATTAGAAAAGTCTTTGGTATACTTCTCTACCTCTTTAAAATCCAATGAATTGGTCTTAAACAAGATGGTTAGAACTGCTGGTATAAAGAAATATCCAGATGATGAAGACCTCTTAGAAGATGTTATAGTCGAAAATAGACAGGCTCTTGATATGGCTAAAATCTATGGAGATATATTGAGTAGAATTATGGATGCTTTCAGTGCAATTATAAGTAATAATCAAAATAATGTTATGCAATTTTTAACAGTAGTTACACTAATTTTCTCAATACCTACAATAATATCAGGATTCTTTGGTATGAATGTTATCAATATGCCATTTTCTGATAACCCAAATGGATTTTGGATAATTATGCTCATTACTTCTATAATATGCATAATAATTACATTTTTTATGTCAAGAAACAAGCTATTATAAAATATTAATAAGAAAAAGCCATTAGAGTTAATTAATTTACATTTACTCCAATGGCTTTTATTTAGTTTAAAAATACTCTTTTTATCAGGTTTTTTAATTATCATATTCTTCATCTATACTCATTTCAGTTTCAAGACCTTCCAACATTGAGTCTAAACTTTCTTTTATGTTCAATATATAAATTGGAACATACTCTTCTTCATCAAGTATTTCTTCCTGTAATTTAAATGGTGGAATTAATATTTCATCAAAGTTTATATTTAGTTTAGGGAAATCTTCTACTATTTCTCCACAGTTATCATATTCTTCATCTGCTAGAGAAATATACATATCTAAACTTTTTTTGTAGTAAAGTCCTGCAAGCATATATTCACACTTCTTACTCCCAAATTTAATACCTTCTTTATAATATTTTTCAGCTTCTGCATCATCATTTAATTTTAAATAAATTTGCCCTAAATTATATATTGATTCAACACAACCTTGTGCTCTAGCCTTCTCATACCAGTATTTGGAATTAACATAATCTTTGTAAAACATATCATAAATAAGTCCTACCATGTGTTGAGCATATATATTATTTTCATTAGCAGGTGTGTCAAGCATCATTTTAGATTCTTCTAGTTTTCCTTCTCTAAAATAAATTCTACCTAAATGTATACGCGCATTCATATGATTTTTACTACTTGCCATCTCAAAATACTTTCTAGCATTTTTTGTATTTCCTAAATTCTCATATATACATCCCAATCTATAGCTAGATTTGGTATCTCCATTTTCAGATGCTTTTTTATACCAACTTATAGCTTCTTCTATGTTATTTAAATCTTCATATATATTCCCTAATTTTATTTGACACGATACATTATTTGGAATTCTAGAATAATATGAAACTGCTTTTTCTATATCTTGATTTTGATAATATAAGTCTCCAAGATTCTCAAGAGAACTTTTACATCCAACAGCTATAGCATCTTCATAGTACTTTATAGCATTTTCATAATCTTTTTCTTCAAAATATATACCTGCTAGATTGTTTTTAGCTTCTGTTATATCATCTTCTGCTGCCATTTTATAATAAGTCTTTGCTTTTTCTATCTCATTCTCTCTATTATATAAATTTGCAAGTCTATATTTAGAAAGTGTGTGATTTTTTTCTATTGCTTTTTCATAATAATAAATTGCGTCTCCTAATTCTTCTTTTCTATCATATACATATGCAAGTCTATACTCAGATTTTACATCTTCTCTATCTGCGCTCTTTTTATAATATCTCTCTGCTTCTTCCAAATTATCATTGATTTCCATAATCATACCCAAGTTAAAACAACCTTTCATATGACCAGACTTATACAATTGCTTATATAGACTTACTGTAGATTTATTGTCCTTCTTCTTTCCATTTAGTATTGCTAGATTATACTTCGCATCATCATCTAAAAGTACAGAACCTTTTTTATAATATTCATATGCCTCATCTTCTTTTTCTAAAAATGTATACAATACTCCTAGATTAAAACAAGCCTTACCTAGATTATTATCTGCTGCTTCTTTTAACCACTTTTCGCATCTTATAAAATCTTTCATTTTAAAATGGCATACACCTAAATTATTTTGTGCTTGTAAATATCCTATAGTAGCTATTTTCTCATACCAGTATATAGCATACTCATATCCATCTAATCTATAATACATATTACCCAAATCAAATGCAGCATCTTCACTTCCATTCTTATATGCCATTGAATACCATTTTTCTGCTTCTTTAAATTGCTTTTTATTTTCATATATATTTCCCAAAGTATATTGAGATTTTACATAATTATCTAATGCTGCACTTTTATATAATTCTATTGCACTTTCTGTCTTTCCCATTTTTTCAAAAAGAGCTCCCTTAGTATGTATAACTTTGGGGTCACTAGATATATTTTTTATTTTTCTTATAGAAAATTTTGTGTTTTTCATTATTCGCTACCTACCCATTTTATAAAATATATTCTCTCAAACATTATTATACATTATAAACCATAATTAATGCTATAATATTGAATTTTTACCTTTTGTCACTATATTGTAATATTGAATTTTAAATTTTATAATCATTAGATTTTATTATTGAGTTGGTATATAATGTATATATAGGGGGGACATTTTATGAATTTCAGCAATATTTTTGTTCAAGTTGCAGTTTTATTTATAATTATTTTAGTAGGATACTTTGTCAGAAAATTCAACTTATTAGATGAACACTGTACATCTAAACTTTCAAATTTGACAATGACTATTTTTTTACCATCTATGATAATTAGTTCTATGCAGATTAACTTTGATAATAAAATGATACAAAAAATACTACTATTATTATTTATATCCTTAGTTATGTATATAGTTTCTATTATAATTGCTTTTTTGTTAAAATACATTTTAAAATGTGAAGATACAAAAGACCTGGGGATATATCAGTATATAGTTGTTTTTTCAAATGTAGCTTTCATGGGTTATCCTGTAATTGAAGCAGTTCTAGGCCATGAAGCTATATTCTACACCGCTATTTTTAATCTACCATTTAACTTGTTTTCTTTTACTTTGGGAATTTACTTGTTATCTAAAGGTAGTACCACTAAAGGATTTTCAATGAAATCACTTATAAGCCCTGCTACAATAGCAGTAGTTATTGGTTTATTTTTATTTATAACAGGTCTTAGATTACCTCAGTTTATAAATGATCCACTTAAGATGTTAGGAGATATGACTACACCAATATCTATGATTATTATTGGTAGTTTGCTTGCTAATTCTTCAGCAATAGATTGTTTTGTAAATAAAAGATTATATCTAGTTACTATTGTAAGATTATTAGTACTTCCTGTGATTATATACTTTATTCTAAAAGGGTGGGTTAATGATAAAATGATTTTAGCTATACCAGTAGTAATTTCTTCTATGCCTGCTGCTGCAAATACTGCTATATTTGCTAATCAATATGATTCTAATGTAACACTAGCCTCACAATGTGTATTTTTTACGACATTATTTTCAGTTATATCAATACCTTTTATAAGTATTTTTTTACTATCTTGATTTATTCTTTTATGTATTATATAATAATAGACTCAATAAATTACAAATATAAACAATTTATTATAGTGTATTGATGGAATTTTTTCCTAGATATTTGTCAATAATATCTATATGTATGATAGAATAGGAGGCTTAAATATGGATATAGATTTACTCTTTAAAATAGTATTTGCTATAGTTGCTATAGGCGTTTCTGTAAAAATTATAAAAACTGTTGCTAGTCTAGCTTTTAAGGTAGCTTTGATATTGCTAATAATTCTATTTGTATATAGAATGTTTTTATAAATTTTCGATAATAAAGTTTTTAAAATATAATAGAGAAGTAATATTAAATTATCTTTAATGAAAATTCTTTATTAATAGATAATCTATTCTACTTCTCTATTTTTATTGGAATGAGTTAAATTAAATCTTTATTATATCTTCCCATGATATAAACATCTTCAAATTTTCCATCTCTAATTACAGCATATTTTTTAGTTCCTTCTATTTCAAATCCCAGTTTTTTGTATAAGTTTAATCCCTTTTCATTGTCTACAATTACTTCTAACCCTACTCTCATCAACTTAATCCAATTGTCTGCTATGTCTAAAAGTTGTTCCATAAGCTTTTGACCTACTCCTATACCATGATACTTTTCATCAACAGTTATTCCTAGTTCTGCACTATGTCTTAATCTTGGAGATGGATTCACATGTAAACCAGCAAAACCTATTACATTTTTTTCTCCATCATTATCAATTTCAGCCACAAACATATAATCATTTTCACCTAGAGAATCTAGCATAGCTATAGTTCTATCCAGCCTATCACTCATTAATGCTAGTGTATTTCTCATAACATTATATGCTCTTCTCATTTCATTAATCGATTGTGCGTCTTCCCTTCTTACTGGTCTTATTACTATGTCTAATGCTTTACTCATACTGTATTCCCCCCTAAACATAACCCTCTTTTTAAATTAATACCTACAATCTTTATTTTATACTGTTTAAATCTATGTATGCTTCTATTTGAGGTATATATATCATATTATCCTTTATATGTGTACTTCCAAACTCTTTTAGTTCAGTGCCATCTTTATCTTTAGTTATTTTGTATTTAATTGATTCTTCTCCTTCGTTTACTTCAGCATGAAAAAACATCCCTTCATATTGTTTAAATCTAAAATTAAAATTATCTTTAGTAAGCCTTATTATCATAATATTTTTTACTCCTTATACAATTGTTATTTTTAATTATTATTAGTTATACATAAATTGTTTATTCATATGAATATTATAACTTATCATTTATTTAGTATAAAGTCATAAATATAAATAACTATACCTATTTTACAATCTAACTTTAATTGATATATAATATATTTATATAAATTAAAGTCTGCGAGGTGAAATATGAGTAAAAAAATAAAATATTTTTCTTTAATCCTTTTTCCTATTGCTTTGTTTTTAAATTTCATAGCAAGTAAAATTCCACATATTGTTGAAAAATATTATTCTCAAGCCATAGATAAAAAAGTTATACAGCTATTAAGTAAAGTTTCAGGAATATTTCCATTTTCTATCTACGAAATTACAATGTACATAATAGTTATATCTATTTTTTTATTTTTATGTTCTATTGTATTTACAATTTTTAAAAAGAATAGAAATTTAAAGACATTTTTAAAGAATTCTATTTTAAATATATTATCCATTTTATCAATAGTTTATTTTCTTTTTGTAGTACTTTGGGGTATAAACTACAATAGAGTTCCACTCGAGAACACCCTTATCAACCAATACAATTTAAAAAACAACAGTTCTGTCCAATCAAAGCAACATAGTACTAAAGAACTTTCTGAGTTATATAAATTTTTGGTAGCTAAAGCAAATGAAACTAGAAAACTTACACTACAAGATAAAAATGGTGTCGTAAAATCTAATACAGATTATAAAGGTGTCATAAATAGAGCTCAATTAGGATATGATAAAATTTCATATATTTTACCTAGTGTTAGTGGTAGTTACTCTAAGCCAAAGTATGTTATTTCATCACATCTTATGTGTTATACAGGAATAACTGGTATATACTTTCCCTTTACAGGTGAGGCAAATATTAATATTGCAATCCCTGACTTATATATTCCTTGTACAGTTGGTCATGAAATGGCACATCAGAGAGGATTTGCTAGTGAAGATGAAGCTAACTTTATAGGTTATCTCACTTCTATAAAACATCCTGATATTGATTTTAATTATTCTGGTTATATTTTGGCCTTAAATTATACTGCTTCTGCTTTAAGCAAAGTTGACTATAGGGCATATGCTGATATTTCTGCTGGTATTTCAGAGTCTGTTCGTAGGGATTTAAAAAATGAGAGTGAATTTTGGCAAAGATATGAAGGTAAAATTGATAAAATCTCCAATGAATTTAATAATTCTTATTTAAAAGCTAATGGAATTGCTGAAGGGACCCAAAGTTATGGTAAAATGGTTGATTTATTGCTAACTTATTATGAATTATATCCATATAATTAAGAGTATTTATAGAGAATGGAAAAATAGATAAAAAATTGCTATTTTTATCTATTTTTCTACTATTTAATAGTTTATTTTTTATAAATTCATTATTAAAAACAAACTATTTCTAAGTATTTACTACATGTATACTTATGATACAAGGAAGAATTATAGTATATATTCTTAAATAGGTTCTAAATTGAATAGCATTCATTATCTTTTTTATCCAATAAAAAAAGCACCTATCAAAAGTTGATACATGCCTATAATCTTATGTATATCTGTCTATGGTATATCTATCTATAAGATTCATTTTCACAATTAAAATACATCTGTAAAAATGTCTATTTCCATTGGAACAATAAGTATTTAGCTGGCTTAACACCAATTAAGTGTATACCTGATTTTATCTTATTAGTGTCAAATATTACTTACAGTAATTTTCTAACACATTAGTTGACACTGATTTTCCTTGAAAATCTTTCATCCAAGTCTCATATGATGAATTTTTCCATGCACTACCATCAGTAAATGTTACTTGCTTTACACATGATATAATATACTTCACATCATGCTTTCCAGTTGATTGGTTCCATTTATCAAACAATAAAGAAGCATCATTTTGATTCTTACCTGGAACTATTGCATTTTTCTTTGCATATTCTTTCTCTATTTGTTGCCATTCTTTCAGCCATTTTTCTACCCATGCCTTACCTTGTTGTTTTTCAAACATACTTATTATATCTTTTGGTGGTGATTGTTGCACTCTTCTATAAGTATGTGAGTATGCTTTCTTAGATACAGGAGATATACCTGCAACAATACCATAATCTACACCATCTGTACCAAATCCAACACTTCCTACCTCTCCATTTGTGGCTACATTTTGAGCATCCCAATATAGTTCAAGTGGTTTTCCGTTTTTGTCATATGCAAGACACACAATTTCATAATCTATGATTGCCTTTTTACTGTTATTCTTAACACTTATAACATTGCTAGGCCAATGATATGGACTATCATCAAACTGTATTTTGCTATTGTTTATGGCTAGTGGAAGATTTTTATTATTGGCAATACCTTTGCTATTTGAAATGTCTAAAACCTTCTGTGTTGAAGTACTTTCTGAATTTGTTAAGTATACACTTGTTTGTTCTGAATTGGTTGTATTAAGAGAAAAGGCCGTTGTCGTACCAGTAACCAATAAAGCAATAACCAAAATAGGCAATCTATATATTTTTTTATATCCCACAAGTTGCTCTCCTTTCTATTATTAATCTTTACTAAAACATTTTGTAAAATGCATTGATATTTGTGTTGACATAATACATCAATAGTTTTAGTAACTAAATATTACCATAATAGTAATTATATTTCAATACTACTGTTGTAATTTTCATTTTAGTAAATATAATTTTATTATAATAAATATAGAATGGATTTTGGTACTCACTTATATAATTGAATCATAATATATAAAACTTATTTAACAATATGATGTTAAAACAACAATATATATTTAAAAGATACTAAAAGATTTATTTACAAATACAATTCATTAAATATTGGAAACGGAGCTTTATAATCATTTAAATGATTATAGCTATTACAATAAGAATAAAGATGCTAAAATTCTATAAATAGACATAGAAATAAAAGGTATTTCTACTCAGAGTATATCAAGACATCATATGCCTCATTCACTATTAGCTAAAAGTTACTGATAAAGTTATGCATTTGACTCTTGAATGGTAAAATAGACCACCTGATATGATTTATCCAATTGTATTTTATAAATTCAATACATTATAAGACTAGAAGCGAAAGTAGAATAAATAAACAAATCAACATGTATAGCTATAGATATTAATTTAGAAAGTTTAAATATAAAAAAGGATTTTTAAAAGATTTTAAAAAATATAAAAATAAGACTATGCTTCTCACAGCCATAGCCTTACTAATAAATATTTCCAAGTTTAATTTAACTATCGTCTAATTTCACTATCCTTTAACAATTTATTATATTTGTTTTTATGAGTATACTAAGTAAATTATTTATAATATTAAATTTTCACAATTACTATTATTATTACCTATTATTTCTTCTTCAAATATATTAGAATTCATTAATTTTATTATACATACAAAATCGTTATCTTTATCTACAATATTTTCTAAATCATGTTTCAAACTCATAATTTTAGATGGAGTTATTTCTCCTCTAAAAACTGATTTTTGGAAATGTGAAAGATACTTTTTACATATTTTAAAAACTTTATTTACTCTTTTTTCTCCTACATCATAAACCACAAATACATAATTATAATTTAAATTACTTTTCTTTTTCATATATAATATATTACTTAAACTGAAAAACATATAAACTTTCAATAAATCAAAATGTTATAATTATTTTTCAGAACTTCCTCCTTTCATATTTTCAACTATCTCTGAGAATTTCTACTTTTAATTTGCACTATTATAATAGTATATTATGTATATTTAATAATAATATCACTATTATAATTCTAGTGTTATTACATTAAGGAATTTTATTTATTTTTAAAATTATAGACTATATTTTAAATTATAAGGAATAAATTCTTTTTGTTCCATTATACATTTTAATATTTTATAAGCATCTAGTTTTATACATGTTTTCAAACTTACCTTTCTTTTCAATTTTGGATGCTCTTTTACAGATTCTAACCTTTCTTCTAAGGAATTTATAAAAAGCTGTTTTCCTTCATCATTTAAAATACAATAATTCAATTTTTTATCAAAATGTTTTTCAACATTTATTTTTCTATTATTTACTAAATCAAATATAGTTTTAAATGTTACTGCATGTTTAAAATTTTCACTTAAGTCTAAGCTTAAAGAAAATCTACTTTCACTTGGTTCATGTAAGAAACTTACACTTTGATTTAGATGGGTATTATATATAGCAGTTACAGTTTTAGCATATAATATACTATTTCCAAATGATATCATAGCATTTAGGGGATTATCTGGTGGTCTCTTAACTCTTTTATTAAAAATAAATTCTTCTCTTAAAATATATTTAAAGGAAGAGTAAAATATTTGCCAAATATCTCCTTCAACTGATAATATTTCTTTTATATTATTCGATTTTTCTAATTTATTTAGAGAATCTTTTTTTAGATGTGATAATAATGGTTGTATTTCTGAATTTCCATGTTTATAATAATGTGATAATGTATTTATTGTATTAATCCTTATACCATTAACTATAGATTTTGCTATTTCTTCTCTTCTATTCTCAAAGGTTTTTACCTGAGCTACAGTTACCTTTCCACTTATCAAAAATTCTTTAGGATAAAAGGTTCCGCTATATCCACCATAGTAATTAAAAAAATGAACAACAATATTTGCTCTCGATAAAAAATCAAGTAATTTAGAATTTAATGATACTTCATTTAAACAAAATATTTCGCTAGTATTTTCTACTGGTATGTACACATTCTTTCCATTTTTTCTAAAGCATATTGAATTGTCTTTTCTTGAAAGCTCTCCCATTGAGCCAATATATTTTGTCTTTCCCAATAATGACACCTCCTTATATGTTGTTATCTAATTTTATATATAACAATACTCATAATAAGCGCATTTTTTACACCCTTTTTTTAAATCTGGATATGGTGCTTTATCCCTATTTATTAAATCGACAATGTCCTTTTCTATAGATACAAGCTGTTTTTCAGTTTCTTCTCTCAAATCTACAAAAACTATTTTTTTGTCGGTTTTGTTTTTTTCTATAAATTCAATTTTTCCTTTTCTAACAATTCCTTTTTCTTTTAATATTTTTAAGTATAAAAGAACTTGCCATTTGACAGCTTCTACATCAGCATCAGACTTTTTAATCTCTACTAAATATTCTTTTGTTAATTTATCTATCTTTATATTTTCAATTGCAATTTCTTTATGTTTTGAATTTTTTTCTTTTAGCTCATGAAGAATTCTACCTATTTTTACATCTTCACTATTTTCTTCTAGGTTTATTCTATTGCCAAGTAGCCAACATTGTCTTTTACAATGAAAATAGTAATTTATTAAAGTTCCTGTAAGCTTCATAATATCACCTATTTATTTGATTATTTATATATAAGTATATCATATATTGTCTTATTCAGAATATTAAAATTTATAATTTTACAATATAATTTACTATAAAATTATTTTTATTTAATTTAATATTGTATAATAATTTAAATACATCTCATGTTACTGTTTAACTTTAGTGATGATATAGAAATAAAATATAAATTAAAATTTAAATACATCTCATGTTACTGTTTAACTAATAATAAAAGTGCAGGAATGTATTTTATACGTTAATTTAAATACATCTCATGTTACTGTTTAACAAAGCTAACTCGTTAGAAACAAATACGTCGAAATTTATTTAAATACATCTCATGTTACTGTTTAACGCTGTTATATTAGAAGATTGCATTAAGAGAAGCACATTTAAATACATCTCATGTTACTGTTTAACTTTTACTTTCTTTAAGAGTTATAAACCGTTTGTCGATTTAAATACATCTCATGTTACTGTTTAACCACCTTCTCGTGTAATGGCTGAAATTGGTAAATTTGTATTTAAATACATCTCATGTTACTGTTTAACGAGTTTTGTAAGAGAAAAAAAGATATATTGTAAATTTAAATACATCTCATGTTACTGTTTAACACTCAATAACAGCAGGACCTTTAGCAGCTAAGTTGAATTTAAATACATCTCATGTTACTGTTTAACGTACGTTGGTAACTCTTTTACACTAAGCCCAAGACTATTTAAATACATCTCATGTTACTGTTTAACAATGTGTACTATGACACAGAAAATAAGTGCTACAAAGATTTAAATACATCTCATGTTACTGTTTAACTAGAATTGCAAGGGCTATATTAAGTAATAATAGGAATTTAAATACATCTCATGTTACTGTTTAACGAACAAATTAAAAGGGGTTGTAAGGACTTCAACTTCAATTTAAATACATCTCATGTTACTGTTTAACAAATGAATGTGATAAGAGTATGTATGACATAGATTTATTTAAATACATCTCATGTTACTGTTTAACCTTTTTAGTTGCTCCAGTTTGATTTATTGCAGTTAAATTTAAATACATCTCATGTTACTGTTTAACAACGGCTACTAACGCCTTCAACCTACGGCTTTCAGTATTTAAATACATCTCATGTTACTGTTTAACTTATCTATAAAGGTTCGGAAACCTTGGCTAGACATAGATTTAAATACATCTCATGTTACTGTTTAACTACATACTGCAATAACAAAAGGTTTTAATAAAGCCAATTTAAATACATCTCATGTTACTGTTTAACGTTGCTATATAATTGTATTCTCCTAAGTTGAATCTTGATTTAAATACATCTCATGTTACTGTTTAACAAACTGACTTAGAAGAGTTAGAGGAAAAATTATTATATTTAAATACATCTCATGTTACTGTTTAACTATAATAGATGCAATAGGAAACCCAGCTACACTAAAATTTAAATACATCTCATGTTACTGTTTAACTTACTTCCCAGCTGATTCATTTCATTTCCAAGTCTTATTTAAATACATCTCATGTTACTGTTTAACGGAATAGAAAATCATAGAACTAAAGTTATAGAAAGATTTAAATACATCTCATGTTACTGTTTAACTTAGATTTAGGCAATAGTTCGGATGATTATGACTATTTAAATACATCTCATGTTACTGTTTAACATAATTATCTTCGTTCCATCTGGGACATATGAAATAGATTTAAATACATCTCATGTTACTGTTTAACATATTGGTGAAATTAAAGAATATAAACCTTATAAATAATTTAAATACATCTCATGTTACTGTTTAACATTACCATCTTTCTGTACCTCAATTCTATCAATTAGATTTAAATACATCTCATGTTACTGTTTAACACTTGCACGACACTTTTTTATAGAGGAGGTATTATATTATTTAAATACATCTCATGTTACTGTTTAACAGTATTACAGTGACAGACCCAGAGTTGAGGTTATATTATTTAAATACATCTCATGTTACTGTTTAACGTAGGGACAGGGAGTTCAGTTGGCAATGTAATTTTATTTAAATACATCTCATGTTACTGTTTAACCACTGTAAAAGCAATATCTCTTAAAAGGATATTGCTTTTAAACACATTGAAAAGACTGATATATAGATTTTTTATCCCAGCTAATCATAAAAAATCTATAAAAGTTATAAAATATTTAAATTTCAATACTTAGAAACTATTCTTCATTTACTAGCTTGGGATAAATTTTAATTACACTATACTATATATCCTATTTCTAATCTAACCTTACCATATATACTCATGTTCTACATTTTCATTAAATTTGCTTCTATCAAATTTACCATCTGTAAAATACTGTTCACCATCATCAATATAAAAAATATCTCCTATATAATCATTAAATGAATTATCAAATTTACGAAGTTTATATGTAAAATAATCTAATTTTTCCATAATGTCAGACATCTTTACTCTTTTTTCAGAATAGTCAATATCATTGTTTTTTAATAGAGAAACATAATCTTCCCAAACATCACTTCCTACAACTATATTTCCAGATTCATCTTCTACTTGAGTGTTCAAAAAAATTGTATAATCTCTTAATTTATCTATCAATGTCATCCTTTTATTTACTGATTTAAAATCTAATTTACCTACAACATCATTTGTAAAAACATCTATATTTTCGTCATTATGTTTATTTTTATTTTCTTCTATTCTAGCTATTATTTTGTCGTAGTACTTTTCAAAATCTTTTTCTAAAATAATTTCTCTATTGCTCTCCTCATTCAGGGTTAAATTTTTCTCTTTTCTAATATCTTTCCTATATATCTCTTTTGCATCATCTAAATTAAAAAAATAAACTTTTGAATTTAATTTTTTACAAGACCTATTTATCCTTCCCAAAAATTGTTCGTCTGAATCAATTATAGATATATCTTTAAATCCCAAATCCATATCTATATCCACTCCAGCTTCTACAACTTGTGTAGCAACTAAGATTACAGATCCTATATCTTTAATTTTATTTATTATTTTTTTTCTCTCTAATTTATTATCATCTCCCGTTATTAAATAAATGCTTTCTGACTTATCCTTCAACTTTTCTTTAATATCCTTGTAAAATTCTAATGCTGATGATTTCTTTATAAACTCTATTAGTATCTTATTATATCTTTCTGATTCCTCTACAACCTTTTTTGCTATTTCTTCAATAGAATTAACTTCTGAATTTAACATTTCAAAACTTATATTTACTCTATCTTTAAAAAGTGGATTCTTAAAATACTTATCTCTGTACCTTACTAAATAAGCAAAATTATCATCATTACATCCTAATTTATTTAATCTAGGTAAAGTTGCAGACATTATAATAATTTTTATATTTAATATTTCAGCATACTTTTCTAAGAATAAAATAATCTCTTTCCATATCTCATTTTTATAGCTTTGTATCTCATCTAATATAACTACACTATTTATCATATGTACCAGTGGGAAACTTTCTTCTCTTGAAACTCCAAATAAATAATTAAAAAAACCTATGTTAGTAGTAAGTACTATAGGATAGTGTAAAAACTGTCTATTTAGCAAGGATTTTTCATAGTCAATTTTTTGTTTTGTGCTATAGTCTTTAACATCTTTATTATCTTCTTCGTCATCATAGGTCTGTATCGGAGTTATAGAATTTATAACCACAACATCCTTTTCTATATCTTTAACAGAATTAAACAAATCATTTATAAATACACTTTTGGTTTGTTCTACTAATGTATTGAATGGAAATATATAAAATATTTTACTTAATGATTGATTTAATTCTATAAATTTTAATGCTAAATTTATAGATGTAACAGTTTTTCCACTTCCAGTAGGTGCTTCTAAGTAAAATATATTTTTACTTAGATTATACGTCATTGTTTCTTCAACTTCTATACTCATCTCTGTTCTCAATTTATTTATATCATTATCTTCATATGGACATTTTTCATCGTTATTTAGATATTCTCTGTACCTATTCATATTTTCATATATTTTAGATTTTTTAAATACATCATAATATTTATTATGATTATCAATAGTCCCAAAATCATTTATAGATTTTCCACTATTATATTCTGATGTGGCATAAAAATCACAAGATGTAACAATTGCAAACATTAATTTTGAATATATATATACGTCTATATCTAAACCATCTTTTATAGAACTATCATCCAAATACTTATATGTATCACTAATTATTTTTTTAATAGTTTTTGAAGTTGATTTAATCTCTAAATTATAATTATGTATAAATAAATCTTTAAAATTATCTTCAATATTTACAAATTCATTCTCAAAAGAAGATAAAAATTCCCTAAATGATTTCAAGACTCCATGGTGCTTTGATATTACATATGTATTTATCATTAAAAACAACTTCAATATCTTTTTCTCTTCAACATCAACTTTCTTTAACTTTTCAAAATAATAATCAAAATACAATATAGACGAAATAAAAGAATGTTTAGTATATCTTGTTGAAATACTTTTAAAATTTTTATTGTTCATTTTTACAGATTGAAATGAAACATTAATTTTACCTAAATCATGCATGTAAACCATATTTAACATAAGTTCTCTATAAAAATCCTTACTTAAATAAGAGTTATTTTTAAAAAATTTATCTTCTATTCTTTTTAAACAAGATTCTAAATCTTTTTTGACACATAATTTCATAAAGTATGAGTATACCAAATCTGAATGTTCTTTCAAAGTTTCTGGAGATTTATCCTTATTTATATGTGCATAAATATTTTGATAATTATTTACATTGCTATTTATATCAAATAATTCAACTTTTTCAAAATACATATATCCCTCCTGGATTTATAAATTTAAATAAATATTAAATTCATATCCCTTACTTTATATACATCTTTTTTACTAAGCAATTTAACTGGCATATTAGTAAATATTATGGTTTCTAAAATATATTGATTAGTTATTCTATCTAACTTACAAGGAAGCTTCTCTTGATACTTAAAAGGTTCTTCATAATCATCGTCATCATCATCAAAATCATATTTCTCAAATTCAAAATCTTCCCTTGTAAAAAAACTATCTATTTTATCAACACTTTCTGATTTATAAGCATCACTAATTAGTTCAATTCCACTTATATTTGCTATATGGTCGTTTTTTCCTAAATAAGGTATGTAAACAAATTTATTAGATAAAAATCTATTTTTCAAATCTCTACAAATATCTGTATCTTCTAATTGTATATATATATCCCAATTAGGATTTTCAAGCCATTGCTCTTTTACTATTAGATTTCCCCCTTCTTCTTTTGAAGCATATCCTACAGAATTATTAAATCTCTGAATCTTTTTATCTATATATCCAAATTCATTTTTTGGAACTATCGATATTTTTATATTCTCAAGTTCAGAGTAGAATTCAGGATATTCGTCATCTTTAGTCTGTTGATTATATCCCTTAAGTCCCAAGCAAGCTCCCAAAATTCCCATAAGTGCGACTTTATGTATATTTCCATAAGTAAAACAAACTATACTATTTACATCTGGCTTTTTAAAAAATGCAGTTCTCCCACTTAGGTTAAATTTTAAGACTTCCATCTTATACCTCTTTTCTTGTAAATATATTTATAAACTTTACTTTATCTAATTTTGATGCTATTTTCTCTTTGGAAGGCTTTATTTCTGTTTTATATGGATTATAATATATTTCTATACTATTAATTTCTTCTGCTAAGTCAATCATTAAGTCAATCATATTTAAAGAAATTAAATCATTTTCATTTTCTTTCTTTTTAAATGCTATATATTGAGTTAAATCTGGTAAATATACTTCTTCATTTGTTTCAATAAATATTGCAAATTCATTTTCACATCCGATTTTTGAATTTGTATTAAACGCAGTCGCACTCACTAGAGCAACTTCTTTAAATTTTTTATAATCATTTTCAGTATACCCCTCAGTTACACCCATACTAACAAAAGCTTCATAGGCCTTTGGATTTATTGAAAAAGGATAAAAATAATGCGCTTCATCACTAACTATTTTTTTACCTAAAGTAGTTGAATTAGCATCTTCCTTTTCTTCTTCATTTGTCGATTTTTTCTTATCTTTAGCTTTTGGGTCTCTAAATGGAGAAAGTATTTGTTGCTCTTCGACATTGCTATCTTCATACTTATTAAATCCTTGACCAATTTGTACTGCTCCTGTAATTCCTATATTATTTCCTACTTCTGCAAATGTAGCTCCAAAGTTTTTGACATCAATAGCTTTAAATAAATTTTCTAACACATTTTGTTGATTTTTTTCTACCTTTAAATCTTCTATATCAAACAATTCTTCATATCTCTCTTTTAGTGACTTTGGTCTGACTTTGATTTCTCCTTTCTTAGATTCATCTATTTTTAATGACTTTATATATAATACTTTTTCACCTTCATTTTCCCACATTTTCTTCATAGGAAATTTAAGAGCTTTGTCACTTCCAAAAATTTCTCCTGTTGATATAGTTTTTGGATATCCAGAAAAATCAGCATTCCAATTTGACATTACAGATTTTATTCCTAACACCCCATATACTCTCTTATTCATCTTCTTTCTCCTCTCTTTTTGTATATATTAAATTAGAATATAGGTAACCACCTATTAATAAATCCCCATTAATTTTTTTATCTTCTACTTCATATCCTACAATCATAGCATATAAATTATCAAACCTCTTACTACCATAATCTATGGCATAATTATATTTTTTAAACAACTTCCTTATCTCTAGCATAAGCTTTTCCTTATTTCGTGCATTTAATATAGGATTAATTAGAGAATGGTTTTTATTTTTTGATGACTTATTTTTAGATATAAGATATGAAGCTAATTGTCCAATTGCAAAATAGTATTCTTCATCACTTTGTATACATTGTGTTTGTTTAGAATTTATTTTTTCAAATAAAGATTCACTAATATATTTTATTTTATCTGCCATTTTATATCCTCCATAAAAATAATTTATTATAGCTATTCTTAAGTTATACTGTTCCTTGGCTTTTACATAGTTATTGTTTTTTATAGAATTTTTAATTATCTCCATAGAATAGTTTGAAAAAGTTTGTTTTACTATATTATCCCTACCTTTATAAAACCATGTATATAACCCATCTCTATTTCTAACCAATATATCTCTTAGAATTAAATCATTTAAGTTTATTTCTTTAACTTCTCTGAAATAACTATTACACATAAATGTATTAAAATATATAGTATCAATAGTTTTTTCTAATTTTTTAAGATTATTAATATATCCTACTTCTAAACTTGGATTTAAACCATACTTGTCATATTCTATTGGTATTACAAACTTTACATTTATTTTTTTTATTTTAGTATTTAAATTTACCACAGTATCAAAATCATGTATTTCTAATTCTTTACCCTTTTTTATCCTCAGTATATAGCCACTAAATTCGTTTGGTATGTCAGTTTTCCTATGAATTCCTTTTTCACTACTTATATATACTAATTCTTCTCCACTGGATGCTTTATTCATTAAATAATCAAAGAAAGCTTTCTGTAACAAAACTT
This sequence comes from Clostridioides sp. ES-S-0010-02, assembly GCA_020641055.1. Lineage (NCBI taxonomy): Bacteria > Bacillati > Bacillota > Clostridia > Peptostreptococcales > Peptostreptococcaceae > Clostridioides > Clostridioides sp. ES-S-0010-02. Next base: position 1,993,536 of record CP067345.1, on the reverse strand, counting down.
CATCTTCATCAATTAGATATGGTGTTGAGTTTTTCTTTCGTGTTTTTAATTCTAAAAATGGCTTTTTTGCATTTAACTGCATATTATTGTTTGGTAATCCATAGGTTTTACCATCAATAGTTACATTAAAATCATTTTTATTATATATATTGGGAATTACATATTTTTGACTTTCTATATTGTATATATCTATCTCTTCATCAAAAAATATTTTTAAATAGTTTTTATCTTTTTTTACATCTTCAACTAAAGTAAATATATTATTTTTTATCCACACCTTTACCTTATTTAGATTATTTTCATCTGTTCTACCATATTTTTTTTCCATAGAATCAAATATTTCTTTTTTCTTTTTATCATATTTAAGCCCTGGATTTAGTAACACATCATAATAGTTATTAATAATATCTTCTGTAAGCTTTATGCTGTTATTTTTGTCGGGTCTTAAATTTTCTTTTTTAATAAAAAATGAAAGATAGTTATTACTATGAATTATCTTTTTGTCATCAATAGGTTTATTCATATCTACCAGTTTTGACAAGTAATCCAGTTTTGAAAACTTGCTATATAATTCTTCTGTATTATCTCTATTACCCTTTGAAACTTCCAATTTTTCTATGATAGAAAAATCTTTTACCAATACATATGAGCCCTCAGATAAAACATAATTATCTGTTATAAGACTATTCCCTATAGCCCTATATTCTTTTTCAAAAATCTCTAAGCAATCCTTTAACAAACCTTCACCTCCTATAACCATCTATAGTTTACAAAACCAAATCCACGAGAATTGATTTCTCCAACCCCTACTCCAAGTGCAAAGTTTGAAATTTCTTGAGCCATATCATTTTCTGATACTTTAAAACTTATTTTATCTCCAAGTAAGGATATATTTTTATATTTCATGGAAATAGGTTTTTTGTTTATAAACTTAATCATATTAAATAATTCAAAATTTTCATCTATCTTGCTGTTGGTAAATTCGTTGTATTTTTTTATTAAATTTTCTCTAATTCTTTTCTCCAGATCTTCTACTGTATTACTACCCTTCCAATATCCATCCTCAAACTTTGCTATCACTGGAGTAATAGAATAAATACTTTCAATATGTTTTTTAGGAATTACTTTTTTACTCATTGTAATGACCTTTATTTTATCAGAATATTGATTTTTTAGATTCCTCATAAAATAAGTTCCTAACTCACTATCTACTGTTCTAATAATAAAAGTGTAGATACAATCCTTCTTATAAATTTTATCCTTTTCTAAAGGATATAGCAGATTGAAAGAATAATACTTAAATTCATTTTTATTATGAAACTCTCTATATTTATCTTCCATAATTAATGTATCATCTATTAATTTGCATATTTCTTTGGCTACATTATCTAAATAAATATTTTCAAGAAGGTATACCTTCACTGATAATTCTATACATTTAACCAATTCATAAACACCCCCCATTTTCTGATAATTGATATTAATAAACTAAATATATTAAGACCTTTGTATCTATTTAACAACAATAAATTATAAAAAATAACTTCTATCTAATAATTTCTTTATTAAACAACTTTTTCCTTTAAAATTTTTATTTTTTTGTTCGACAAATCATTTAACTTAAATTTTAAATCAATTTTATTCTATCAACTTTGTTAATTCAGCTTTATACTGTTAAAATATCAAAAACAAAGTATTATACAACTATAAAATGTTAAAATTTAAAACAGCTAGATAATTAAATACTATAGATAAAGTTTATTCTAAAAGTATTTAATCATCTAGCTGTTTAATATGTTTTAAATATATACTCTATAACTTATCAATTTCATCCAGTAACTCATCAACCAATTTATCACCATTAATCATTCTTACAATTTCACCCTTTTTAAATAAAAGACCTTCACCCTTACCACCAGCAATGCCTATATCGGCTTCTCTAGCTTCTCCAGGTCCGTTTACAGCACACCCCATAATTGCAACAGTAATATCTTTTTCCATACTACCAATTTTATCCTCAACTTCATTTACAACACTAATTAAATCTATATTACATCTTCCACATGTAGGACATGATATAACTTTAATCTTGTCATTTAAAAGACCCAAGCTTCTTAAAATCTGTTTACCAACAACAACCTCTTCAACAGGGTCACCTGTCAAAGATATTCTGACAGTATCTCCAATCCCTTTAAGAAGAAGTGCTCCCACACCTATAGAAGACTTTATTGTTCCTTTATGAACACTTCCAGATTCAGTAATTCCAATATGAAGAGGATAATCAACTTTCTGTGATATTAATTCATATGCATCAACAGTTTTATAAATATCAGATGATTTTAGAGAAATAACTATATTATAAAAACCTAAATCTTCAAGAATCTTAATATGTCCCATAGCACTTTCAACTAATGCTTCAGCAGTTGCAGAACCATATTTATTTAAAAGTTCTTTTTCTAAAGAACCTCCATTAACACCAATTCTAATTTTTAGATTTTTTTCCTTGCATTTCTCAACAACCATTCTAACTCTTTCTATGTTTCCAATATTACCAGGATTTATTCTAACACCATCTACACCCTGTTCTATAGCTTCAAGTGCTAACTTATAATCAAAATGTATATCAGCAATAACAGGTATATTTACATTAGACTTTATCTTTCCTATATTTTTAGCTGCTTCCATATCAGGAACAGCAACTCTAACTATATCACAACCAGCTTCTTCTAATCTTTTTATTTGAGATATTGTAGCCTCTGCATCTCTTGTATCAGTATTTGTCATAGATTGTATGCTTATAGGATTTTCTCCTCCTATTTTTACACTCCCAACACTAACTTCTCTTGTCTGTCTTCTCTTGTAACTCATATTTCACCTCTATATATTATTTTATATTAAAATTATTCAATATCTTAAAAAATACTACAAACTACATATATATTATAAATTAAAAAGCTATATAGTTAAACAACTAAGAATAAATTTAACCTTTTAAAATTAATTTATTCTCACTTAAAACTACATAGCTTTTTTAAACTTTATATAAAGTTAAATTATTGAAATAACCTTAATATATCTTTATATGTTATAAAAAGCATAAATAACATTAAGGCTCCAAATCCAACTACATTTATCATACCTTCTTTATTTGGGTCAAGTTTTTTACCGCCTCTAACAGCTTCTAATAATAACATAAGGATTCTCCAACCATCAAGGGCTGGTATTGGTAATAAGTTTACTATACCTAGATTTAAACTTATGACAGCTGCCAAATAGACTACATTTATAAGACCTGTTTGGGCTGCATCTGATACCATACCAATAACACCTACTGGTCCTGCAACAGCATTACCAATTCCTCCTGGTACACGTCCTGTAACCATTTGACCTAAGAATGTTAACATCTGTTTTGTCATATCCACAGTAGTTTTACATGCATTTACTATTGAACCAAAGAAATCTTTTTCTCTTTGTGGCTGAATTCCTATTTCATACTTTCCATTCTTATCTTTAGGAATTACATTTACAACTTTATCATTTCCATCCCTAGTTATACTAAGCTTCAATTCTCCACCAGAAGAAGTATTTATAATATTTGCAACTTCATCCCAAGTCTTAACAGAATTACCATTTATTTTATTTATCTTATCTCCTACTTGAAGTCCTACTGCTTGTGCAGGAGTATCTTGCATTATTTTTCCAAGTGTAGTAGTTGGAGAACCTATATACAAAAACACTGGTACTAAAAGTACTGCTGCCAGTATTATATTAAATATTGGTCCTGCTACAATAGTACTAAATCTTTGTAGTATAGATTTATTTCCAAAAGAATTTGGACTTATTTGTTCTTCGTCTTCACCCTCCATACTTACATATCCACCAATTGGAAGAGCTCTTATGGAATACTCTGTATCTTTTTTTACACTATATATCTTAGGTCCCATACCTATAGAAAACTCATTTACCTTAATCCCACTTCTTTTTGCAAATATAAAATGTCCTAATTCATGTATTAATACAATTATACTAAATAGTATTAATGCAGCTATTATAGTCATAAATTCACCTTCCTATTTTTTTATCAGATTTTCAACATAAGCTCTACTCCATCTATCTGTTTCTAAAATTTGTTCTAACGTTGGTTTGCTTATGCTTTTATGAACCTCTAAAGTTTTCTCTATGTAATATGGTATGTCATAGAAACCAATTTTATCCTCTAAAAATTCACTTACCAAAACTTCATTTGCAGAATTTAAAACAGAAGAATAAGTTCCACCCATCTTTAGACATTCATAAGCTAATTTTAAACATGGAAAAGTCTCCAAGTCTGGTTCTTCAAAGGTTAAAGTACTAAATTTCGAAAAATTCATTCTTTCAAAATTACTTTCCATTCTATCTGGATATGTAAGAGCATATTGTATAGGCAACCTCATATCTGGACATCCTAATTGTGCAATTATAGAACTATCTGTATACTGTACCATTGAGTGAATTATGCTTTGTGGATGAACTACTACATCTATATTTTCTTGTTTTACTCCAAATAGCCATTTAGCTTCTATTACTTCTAGTCCTTTATTCATAAGAGTTGAAGAGTCAATACTTATTTTTCTTCCCATACTCCAGTTTGGATGCTTTAAAGCTTCATTTTTAGTTATATTTAAAAGTTCTTCTTTTTTCTTTCCTCTAAATGGACCACCAGAAGCTGTAAGTATTATTTTTTCTATATTTTTATTATTCTCTCCATTTAAACACTGAAATATAGCACTATGTTCACTATCAACGGGAAGAATATTTACATTATATTTTTTTGCCTCTGCCATTACAAGCTCTCCAGCAGTTACTAATGTCTCTTTATTCGCTAATGCTATATCTATTCCCTTCTTTATAGCACAAAGTGTTGGGACCAATCCTATCATTCCCACAACAGCAGTTAAAAGTACATCAATTTCATCTAGTGATGAAATTATTTTTAAACCTTCCATTCCTGTTAAAACTTCTATCTCTATATTTTGCGGCAATATTTCTTTTAATTTTAATGCTTTGCTTTCCTCAAAAACTGTTACATATTTAGGTCTAAATTCTACAATTTGTTCAAGTAGTAATTCAATACTGCTATTAGCTGATATTGCAACTACCTCAAACTTGTCTCTATTTTCTCTAACTACATCTAAGGTTTGCTTACCTATAGAGCCTGTAGAACCTAAAATTGATATTTTTTTCATATAATAATCCTTTCTAATAATAAATATACCCTACCAAGACATTATAACACTACTAAAACAATTATTTTTACTATTCACAAAAACTTCATATAATTACTGGAAAAATATATTTAGTTTACATTATAGCATTACTCTTTAATTTTAATTTATTCACATATAGTTACTTTTATTTTTAATCCAATAAAACTCTATCTATTAAATTAAACCTTACCTATTCTTTATATGTTTTTTACAATATTATTAAAATATTTTAGCATCATTAAACATCCTTTTTTATTTCTACAACATCTTCTATTTTACAGTCTAGTGCTAAACATATCTTTTCCATTGTATCCATAGAAACAGACTTATCATTTCCTAATCTACCTAAAACAGAAATACTTATACCTGATATATTTACAAATTCCATCTTTCTTATTTTTCTATCAATTAGCAATTTCCACAATGGAGTGTATGAAATCATTTTATCACCTCTTCTAAAATCTATTTTATCATATTTTATCTATTTTGAAAAATTTTCATCTTTTTCGATAAATAATCATTTATTCAAAATTGGCTAAAAACATGTTCTTTCAATATTGATAAATAAATTCATTTTAATATAACAATAAATAGCACCTATCAAAAATATGTTTTAAAATAATCTGTATCTAATTAAAAAGCTTTACAGAAAATTATATTTATTAACTTTAAGTAATGATAGAAGTAATTTCTTCTGATTATAAATTTGTATAATCATTATCCCAAGTTAACATAACATTCTAAAAAATAAAAAACTTCAATGTTACTTTTTTATATAAATATGTTAAAATAAAACAAAGTAATGGATTAAAAAACTATACTATTAATAGAGGGTTATTAAATGAAACAGAGTGAAAAAAGAGAAAATGAATTTATAAAAAATAGATGGACTTTAGCTGTCATAGAAAAAGAAAAAAAGGTTACTTGTATTATTCGTTATTTACTAACAATACTTGCTATCATTGCTCTCCTTACTCCTATGAAAATTTAATTTTCCATCTATATATTTATATTACTATTCAGTTGGATGATGTATTTATGGCTATATCCTAAAATGCTACTAGAAATACCTAAAGCAAAAGAATCAAGAAAGTATCATATACCATTTCCTTTAACAGCATGTTCATTATCTATGTTAACTCTACTTTTATCAACAAACACCCTAAATACACCAAATAACGAAAGATTTAGTTTTTCTGCTATTTACATGATAGTGTTGTTAATTTTTTATGCCTTAGTATTAATTATCAAAAAAAGATATGAAACAAAACTTAAAGTATTACTGGTTACCTTATCTACATTTATTCTTAGTTTTTCTACAACACCAGCATTAAATTATATAGCAACATTAGATAAACCTGAGTTTGAATTTGTAACAGTTGTTGATAAAGAAATAAATCCTTCTCGCTCTGGGAACGATTACTATCTTAAAATAAATGTAAATAATAAAATAAAAAAAATGAAAGTTACTAATAACATGTATGATTCGACAAATAAAAATAACTCAGTTCAACTTTGTAAAAGAAAGAGTATCTTTGGTTATGAATACTGGACATTGTGCAAATAACATAATTACATTATTAATAAAATCAAATTGAAATCAACTCAATTATTATATGAACATTTTATTCTTATGATTATTAATCTAAATAAAGCCAATAAGAAAAAGCATTAGTTACATTACTAATGCTTTTTATCTATTGCTAATTTTAATTACAAATTTTTTAATTCTTCTAGCATGTTATGTACTTATTACACTTTTACAATATTTATATTATTTTTCAGTCACATATTTATTAAAAAATTCTTTTTCTTCTATTGGTCTAGAAAAATAAAATTCTTGTCCCACATCACATTTAATAGTCTTTAAAAAATCTAAGTCTTTCTTAGTTTCAATTCCTTAACATACAACATACATATCTATACGATGTGACATTTTAATAATGTACTAAATGATACTTGTAGACTTTTTCTCAATTAAAGGTTTCTTTAAGTAAGCTTTTCTAAAATTGAATTAACTGGCTCTGATATTTCATTAAAAGCACTTTCAGTTACCTCTATTATAATGTATCTATATAACTTACAAATAACTAATCGCTTAGTAAAGGTGATTACAAAAGCTTTGTAGTAACATGTGTTTGATTGATTTTATTTTTAGATGGAAAACATACAATATGTATTTTTACCTTCTTCTTTTGCTCTATACAATGCACTATCTGCACGATGATACAACTCGTAAAACTGTTTCCCATCTTCTGGGTATCTAGAAATACCTATACTTACACTTACTTCAAAACATAATTTATCATATGTAAACGTGGTATCTAATCTTTTTAATATATCATGACCTTTTTTTTGTAGGCTTTCTTTATCTCCATTATACTCCATAAATGCTATAAATTCATCACCTCCAACACGGCCAACAATATCTGTTTTCCTAAAATTACTTTTTAGACATTCCGCTAACTCAATTAAGATTTTATCTCCAAATACATGCCCCATAGTATCATTAACATCCTTAAAATTATCTACATCAATCATAAATAATGCATATTTCTTATTTTCATCAACTGATAGCAACATGTGTCTTATCTTTTCCTCAGTAGTACTTTTATTTAGTAATCCTGTCATTAAATCATTTTGAGATTGCTCAATTAACTTATTATACTCTCTCTTTTCTTCATCAATATTTCTTATTTTACCTAGTATCGATATAGTAGCATCTCCAATCTTATCAGGTTCATTAAATACTATAGAACACCATAAATGTACGTTATCTTTAGAACGTATACGTATCTCTATTGCTTCTGGCTTATTACCAATACGTGCATTTTCTAAAGCGTCAAGTAAAATCTGATGGTCTTCTTCATAAATATTTGATAATTGTTCAGAAATTGTTCCTCTTGGTTCTATCTCAAATATACTATAATAGTTATCAGAAAATGTTATTGTACCATCCTTAAAACTATATTCAAATAATATATCTCCCCATTGTTTTAAGGCTGTTTGATAGCGATTAACAAGTCTATTAGATTTTTTATCACTTTTTTCAGAAGTTACATCTGTTGCCTCTGTTACATCCACAATACTTGAATAAAAGTACTTCTTGCCATCTTTATCATTTTCACATAATCTAGAAATCGTTTCTAAAGAAATCAAACGATTATCTTTACATCTAACATGATAATGAAGTGTAACTATATCTCCAGAATTAACTTGGCTTATCATATCTCCAAGTACAACTCTTCTATCTTCTTCTATAATTAAATTGATATACTTTCCATCAAACTTACTTTTAATTTCTTTTTCTGTATAACCTATCAATGATATAAAGCTAGGAGAAATATAATCTAAAGTAAAATTTTCATCAAAATGGATACATTTTACACAAGCAGGAATATTATCTAAAACTCTTCTGTATTTCCAATAGGATTCTTCCATCTCTAAAGACCTTTTCTTAAGCCTATCATTTTCTATTATGACTACAATTAAACTTTTAGAACCCTGCTTACCTTTTACTACATTGCCTGTTCCAAGTATCCATATAGGAGTTCCATCAGATTTTACTACCCTAAATTCAATTGTAACTATATCGCTAATTCCAAGTTGCCTTCTAATTTCATAATTCACATATTCCATATCATCTGGATGCACAAATCCTAATGCTTGATTTTTAAATTTTTCTTCCATCTCTTTAATGGTATAACCTAACATCCTTCTATAGCCTTCATTACATGTAAGAAAAGTAAATTCAGGGTTCATTCCTACTTGAAATATGCCTGCATAAGCATTATCAACCAATTCTTTTATATTCATTGAATGTGTTGGAGTAAAGGCAGAATATACCATACTTTTTTCTTTTTCTATAGAAAGTTCTTTTGATATAACATCTTCCTGATAATTAATGCTCTCAATATTCTTTTCAAAGTAATGCTCATAAAACTTCTCTGCGTTTATAGGCTCATTATAATAAAATCCTTGCAATATTTCTGGTCTCATCTGTTCAATTATTTTTAAAGTTTCTTTATTTTCAATTCCTTCCACATAAACGGACATATTCATACTATGACATAGATTAATAATTTGAGAGACGATTTTTTGGTCTATTACATCATATGTAATACGGTTTAAAAGAGTATGATTAATTTTTAAAGAATCAGCACTTAGTTCACGAAAAATTTCTAAAGATGAATGTTTTGCTCCAAAGCTGTCGAATGTAATCTTAATACCTTGACTTCGAAGAAAATCAAAAGAACTCCTTATTTCTTCTATTTGTTTTATGTTATTATTTTCTGTTAATTCCAATGTAATCAGAGATGGAGATATACCCTCTTGCTTTATAGTGTCTAAAATAAAAAACTTGAAGCTAGGGTCTTCAAGCTGCTGATATGACACATTTATATTCATATTGAAATTTGGCATATATTTTGTCCATACTTTTAATTGCTTTAAAGCTGTTTTAATTACCCATTGACTAACTGTATCCATAAGCCCAGAAGATTCTAAAAAAGGTATAAATTCAGTTGGACCAAGTTTCATTTCAAAATTAGGATTTCTCCAACGAAGCAATACTTCGCATCCATATAGTTTCTTACTATTGTTAAAAATAAGTGGTTGATAATTTAAATAAAATCCTTTAAAATTATTTAATACACTTTCTCTTAGATACTCTATCAACTGTATAGAATACTGCGAAAAAGTCAACTCATCTTTTGAATAGACAATTAGTGTTTTTTTCCCTTGCTTTTTTGCTTTTTCAAATGTAACACGTGCATTTTGGTATAGTGTATCACAATCTATACCATCTTTTGGATAAAAACAAATACTTCCTGATATAGTAAATGAAATAGCATGTCCATTAATCTGTTTTATACATTGTGCGATATCTTGAAACCTATTAAAGAGTTTTGTTAATTCATAACAATCTCCATTTGGATACAAAATTCCAAAACCATTTCCATCTAATCTATATAAACTTATATCTTCAGGTAAAAAAGGTAAAATAGATTTAGAAAACTTTTTTAAAACCCTATCTCCAAATGAATAAGAATATAAGTTATTAATTTGTTCGAAATCATCAATTCCAATAAACATAATACCATATGGCTTTTTCTGTGTTTCTAGACTTGAAAGCATCATTCTCAAATTGTAATTTCCATTTAAATTCGTTAATTTGTCTATAATATTATTAGTTAACATGCCTATTAATCCATCCCCCCTAAATTGCTTTAACTTCTTGAAATAAACTTTTTTCTATTATTTTTTTAATTCCAATAAGATTTTCTAGTTATGAAAATTTTTATATATATAATAAATTCTTACCTAATTCAAAAGCTATTTTTATACTGGTATACTTTAAATTTACATCATCAACTTGATGATGTTGAAGATGGAGTACCTAATATATTTCAATAAACAAGTAAAATATATTATTTATTGAGAATTTAACTATTTGAATTTATTTTATCATATTTTGGAAGTATTTTCCTTTTTTTTGATATATTACTTAAATTATACCCATACTTATCAAATAAAATCAATAATATACTTATGACTTATTAATTATACATAAAAATAAAATTTATAATTGAGAATAAATTAGTTATATTAAGATATATAGCTTATAAAAAGATACTATATTTAAAAATGTCGAAATTATTAAATAAAAAAAGATTTTTTACAATATTTTCTAAATTATAAAAAAATGAAAATAGCCATGTAACTAAATACTCACAGAATTCTTCTGCTTTTTAAAAGTTACATAGCTATTTTCATTACTAGCAATTATAGACTGCCTTTTTAAAACCAACCAATCTTTATCTAATAAAAAATTTAATAGTATTATATACAAAAGGTGCTACTAATATAACACTATCGAATCTATCTAATATACCCCCATGACCAGGTATTATCTTTCCATAATCCTTTATCCCTACATATCTCTTTATTGAGGATGCAAATAAATCTCCTAATTGAGCTATTATACTTCCTATGCTTCCTATTATAGCCAATTGAAGCAAATCAATACCAAATAAATACCCAAATAAAATACAACAAAGTGTACTTCCTATTATTCCTCCAATAGCTCCTTCTACAGTCTTTTTAGGACTCACTTTAGGGATTAACTTATGTTTGCCAAGTAAATAGCCACTAAAATATGCAAATATATCTGTCATAAAAGATATTACAAATATAAGCCATACATAGATATTCCCTCTTTCAAAGCTATTTATAGTTATAACTATAAAATCTAAAAATACTCCTATATAAAAAACTCCTAAAAATGTAATCGAAACATCTATAACATTGCTTTTGCCCATCAACATATAAATTATACTTGCTAAAAATAAAATGAAAAGCACTGCATAAGTATATTCCAATGGTAAGTTAAAAATATTTTTTACAGCTAAATAAATAGAAAATATATACCCTATAATAAATATTGGATGTATATCTTTTATTTTAAATGCTTTATAAAATTCATGTAATGCAATATAAACTATTGCCATCTCAGCTATATAAAGAGGAATCCCTCCATATACAACAAATAGAAATAATGGAACCAGAGCTAGTGAAGCAATAATTCTTGTAAGCATAAAATAATCTCCTTACTTAAGTCCTCCAAATCTTCTATCTCTTTTTTGATATAAATATATAGCCTTTTGTAATTCTTCTTTGTTGAAATCAGGCCAATGTATATCAGTAAAGTAAAACTCAGAATAAGCAACTTCCCAAAGTAAAAAGTTACTCAATCTTTGTTCCCCACTTGTTCTTATGACCAAGTCTGGATCTGGTATAGACTTTGTGCTTAAATAGTTTTTTATAATATCTTCATCAATATTGTTTATATCTATTTTACCACTTTCACAATTTTTTACTATATCTATAAGAGCATTTTTTATATCTGCTCTACTTCCATAGTTCAATGCTAAATTTAAGTTAACTCCTGTATTGTCTTTTGTCATTTCCTTAGCTGAATTTAATTCTCTTATACAAGTTTTTGGTAAAGCACTTATCTCTCCTATAGCTGTTACTTTTACATTATTTTGATGCAGTTCAGCTATTTCATTTCTTAAGTATGTAGATAATAAGTTCATAAGTGTATCAACTTCAAGTTTTGGTCTTTTCCAATTTTCTGTTGAAAATGCATATAGTGTCAAGTGCTTAACACCTAAATTTGAACATTCTTTAACTATATCTCTTATAGTTTCTACTCCAGCCTTATGTCCTGCAGTTCTTGGAAGAAATCTGGATTTTGCCCATCTTCCATTCCCATCCATTATAATAGCAATATGAGTAGGTATGTTATTTAAGTCTATGTCATACATGATGTTGTTATTCATATTTTGCCTCCAATATTGTTCTGACTCCTTAAATTAAGGAGTCAGAAAAGTATGTGATTATTAGTTCTACACTATCACCTATCTCAGATATTTTTATAACTCTAGGAACTACAAGTTTATCTTTATCCTTTTTACCTTCAATAGATTTTATGGTATAAGCTAGATTTTGTTCATCAAAATATTGTTTTACCTCATCTATATGAAGACCTAAAAGGTTATAATATTTTTTCAATATTATACCTCCATTATATCCTTTTCTTTTTTAGCCAATAATGTATCTATTTCTTTTATAAATTTATCAGTCATTTTTTGAACTTCATCTTGTGCTTTCTTTAATTCATCTTCTGTTATTTCTCCGCCTTTTTCCATTTTCTTAATTTTTTCATTGGCGTCTCTTCTTTCATTTCTTATTCTAACTTTAAATTCTTCTGAAGCTTTACTGGCCTTTTTAGCTAATTCTTTTCTTCTTTCCTCTGTTAAAGCTGGTACAGAAAGTCTTATAACTTCACCATCATTAGATGGATTCAATCCTAAATCTGAGTTAGCTATAGCTTTTTCTATTTCATGCATAGCAGATTTATCCCAAGGAGATATCATTAGTATTCTTGGCTCTGGTACAGATATAGCACCAATTTGATTTATTGGAGTTGGAGTTCCATAATAATCAACTCTTATTTTGTCTAACATTTGTGCATTGGCTCTTCCTGCTCTTATAGTTCCAAATTCGAACTTTAAAGCATCAATTGTCCCATTCATTTTCTCTTCTAACTGCTTATGTATTTCTAGTTTCATAATTTTACTCCTCCTTCATTCTTCATTATTTTACAGTAGTTCCTATATTTTCACCTTTTACTGCTCTTATTATATTCTCCGTTGTAAGCTCAAATACCTTTATTGGAATCTTATTATCCATACATAAAGATGTAGCTGTAGAATCCATAACTTTTAATTCTTTTTGTATAACTTCCATATAGCTTAATTCTGTAAATTTCTTAGCATCTGCATGTACTTTTGGATCCTTGTCATATACTGCATCAACATTTTTAGCTAACAAAATAACTTCTGCTTCCATTTCAGCAGCACGTAAAGCAGCAGTTGTATCTGTTGTAAAGTAAGGGTTTCCAGTTCCTGCACCAAATATAACAACTCTTTCCTTTTCTAAATGTCTAACTGCTCTTCTTCTTATATATGGTTCTGCAATTTGTCTCATATCTATAGCAGTTTGAACTCTTGTAGCAACGTCTATATTTTCTAGTGCATCTTGTAATGCCATTGCATTCATAACTGTAGCTAACATACCTATATAGTCAGCAGTAGTTCTATCCATTCCTTCGCTAGTTCTACCTCTCCAGAAGTTTCCGCCACCTACAACTACAGCCACCTCAACACCTATTTCTTGTATTTTTTTAATAGCAATAGCAATATCATTAACTACATCATTATTTATACCAAAACCTCTTTCTCCCGCTAATGCTTCTCCACTTAATTTTAACAATACCCTTTTGTACATTGGTTTATCCATCAGAAACCTCCTATTTCAATCCTTCATATCCATTTTTTCTATTTTTTAAAAAAGAGAACACCTGCGTGTTCTCTCTTTGGTTATTACTTAAGTTGCTTAGCAACTTCTTCTGCAAAGTTTTCTTCTCTCTTTTGTATACCTTCACCAACTTCGAATCTCACAACTTTAACAACTTTTATATCAGAACCTACTGCTTTAGCAACATCAGCAACTAATTGTTTAACAGTTATATCTGGATTTTTAACGAAAGTTTGCTCTAATAAACAAACCTCTTTTAATTCTTTTTCTAATCTTCCTTTAACCATTTTTTCAACTATATTAGCTGGCTTTCCTTCATTTAATGCTTGTTGAGTTAATACTTCTGTTTCATGTGCTATGTATTCAGCATCTACTTCATCTCTTGAAACGTATTTAGGATTCATAGCAGCAACTTGCATAGCTACATCTTTACCTAATTCTAAAACTTTGGCATCTCTAGCTTCTGTTTCCATTTCAACAAGAACACCTATTTTTCCACCACCGTGGATATATCCAGCAACTTGTCCATTAGTTACAACTTTAGCAAATCTTCTAAAGTCTAATTTTTCACCTATTTTTGCAACTCTATTATTTAAAACTTCTTGTAAAGTTATTCCTTCTCTATGAGTTTCACCTAATAAAGAAGCGATATCTTCTTTATCAGTAGCTAATGCCATACAAGCAGCATCTTTAACGAACACTTTGAAGTCTTCATTTTTAGCAACGAAATCTGTTTCTGAGTTAACTTCTACCATAGAAGCAACTGTATTATCATCGTTCATTTCTATTGCAACTAGACCTTCAGCAGCAACTCTACCAGCTTTTTTAGCAGCTTTTGATAATCCTTTTTCTCTTAATAAATCTACTGCTTTTTCCATATTTCCTTCAGCTTCTTGTAAAGCTTTCTTACAGTCCATCATTCCTGCGCCTGTACTTTCTCTTAACTCTTTTACCATTTGAGCAGTTATATTAGCCATTTTTTAAGTTTCCTCCTACTTATTCTATTCCATATTATAAATGGTAAGGGCGACCCTTACCATTTAATTGTCAAATTATTATTCTTGGTCTTCAGCTACTTCTTCTTCAGCACCTTGTCTACCTTCAATTACAGCTGTTGCCATAGCACCAGTTATTAATTTTACGGCTCTTATTGCATCATCATTTCCTGGTATAGCAAAGTCTAATTGTTCTGGGTCACAGTTTGTATCAACTATACCAACTACTGGTATACCTAATCTGTGAGCTTCTTGAATAGCTATGTTTTCTTTTCTTGGGTCAACTACGAACATTGCACCTGGTAATTCAGGCATGTCTTTTATTCCACCTAAGTACTTTTCTAGTTTTTCTTTTTCAGCTCTTAATTTTATAACTTCTTTTTTAGGAAGAACGTTAAATACGCCTTCTTCTTCCATTTTTTCTAATTCTCTTAATTTATTTATTCTAGTTTTTATAGTTTTGTGGTTTGTTAACATTCCACCTAACCATCTTTCATTAACAAAGTACATTCCACATCTTTCAGCTTCATCTTTTATCGCATCTTGAGCTTGTTTCTTAGTTCCTACGAATAAAATTGGCTTTCCTGTTTCAGCTACTTCTTTAGTGAACTTGTAAGCTTCTTCAACTTTTTTAACTGTTTTTTGTAAGTCGATTATATATATTCCATTTCTTTCTGTGAATATATACTTAGCCATTTTAGGGTTCCATCTTCTTGTTTGGTGACCGAAGTGAACACCTGCTTCTAATAATTGTTTCATTGATATTACTGACATATTTACCTCCTGGTTTTATACCTCCAGCTTGATCTTCTCCCTAAAAAACCATGTAATAGGCACCTTTTAAGGATCCCAATGCTGTGTGTGATTTATTTTATTTTTTCACCTCTAGTAGTATATCATAGAGGTGAAAAAATAACAATATTTTTTCCATATTTTCTATTTTTATATTTTTTTGTATATTTTATACCATTTTTTTGAATTTAATTTGCAAATTTCATTTTTAATTTTATTTTTAGTGGTACATTATCAACACTATTATCACTGACTATATCTACACTTCCAAGTAAATCACCTGAACTAGTGTAATATTTTATAGTACCCATAGTATCACCTTTTTTAACAGGATACTCCATATTTTTAATTTTTACTTCAGATTTTATATTTTCATCATTTTTTAATATTGTATAAAGTTCATTTTTGGCTTTTAAAGTAACCTCTAGTTCTTTCATTCCTTTTATATATTTCTTACCAATAAAGCTATCTTTATCAATTACTTTTTTCATATTAAAATTCTCTTTTCCATATTTTAACATAGCCAAAGAAGAGGATATTCTTTTATCTTTATGATTAGCACCTAATACAACGCCTATTACTCTACGTTTTTTCTCATTTTTCTCATTCTTATTAACAATCATAGAAAATGATAAACAATAGCCAGCATTCCCAGTGTACCCTGTTTTTATACCATCAACTTCAGGTATAATTCTCAATAATGCATTTGTATTGCTTTTTTCAAAGCTTCTATCTGAGTTCGTATAGGTTTCCATATCAGTTATAGCTGTTACTTGCTTTTCATAATGGTCAAACATGTATTTTCCAAGAATAGATATATCTCTTGCAGTAGATATATTTTCTTTTGCTGGTTTTTTGGGATTACTTAAATCATATATTGGAAGACCATTTGGATTTAAAAAATGAGTATTAGTCATTCCTATTTCTTTTGCTTTTTTGTTCATCCTATCTACAAATGCCTCTTTAGATTTGCAAATATGTTTTGCTATAGCAATTGCTGCATCATTTCCTGATACAATCATAAGACCTCTCATAAGTTCTATAAGTGGTACTTCTTCACCAACTTTTAGTTTATAGCTTGAACCTTTCACTGAAGCAATAGACTTGTCTATCTTTATTGTGTCAGTTTCTTTTACTTCTTTATTTTCAATAGCCTCTATTGCAAGTAAAAAAGTCATCATCTTACTTAAACTTGCTAAAGGTACCTTCATATCAGGCTCTTTACCATACAAGACTCTACCTGTTTCTTGGTCTATAAGTATAGATGTTTTTGAGTATTTGTCTACGGATTTTTCATCAGCATATGAATAATTTGGTATTATAAATGCTAGAATTAGAGTTAATGTTAAAATTTTTTTTATTCCGTTTTTCAATTTTTTCACCTTCTTGGATTATTAAGTATATTTATATTTAAATTTTCCCTCTTTAGTCCAATTTATATCTAGTAATTAATACCTATCCATATTTACACAGATATTATCTTATCATTCTCTTAATAATCACAGATGCCCAAATTGCTCCTATTGTAACTCCTAAAAATACTTCTATACCTGCTAAAGCTTTACCAATCAAACTTGTAGCAACCATATCTCCGTATCCTACTGTACTAAATGTAGCCATACTAAAATACCATAAATCTATATATGTTTTAAAAATCTCACTTGCTGAATAATTACCTAAGTTATTTATATTTAAAGTTATAAGTGTACTGTTTGAACTTTCTATACCTACGAATAGATATAATAAGGCAAAACTACTTATTATAGCTATAATCACAAATAATATATTCCATGGTTTTTCTCCATAACCTGTAGTATAGTGCGCTATTTGGTCAAAAAACTTTTCAACTAAATAACTGCTGAGAGTTGGATAGTCAGAACGTTTTATCATTTTGCTACTATAAATTCTTTCCTTATAATAGTAAGGACCTATCATCTCATAATCTCCAATTTTTGTAGCTTGATTTCTAGCTATTCTATAATTTATTTTTCCATGCTTGCATTCACTTTTTCCATACTCCACATTTTTAAGTATAAATTTTGTACACATACTAAAAATTATTCCATCCATTCTTGGAAAATTTTCTACTTTATTAACTACTAAATCAGGCCCTTTAAATTTTACTTTTTCAAATATCTTATCATTTATATATACCTTATTGAACTTTGTTTTATTAAAATCACAATTTTCTAAAAATACACAAGCATTAAAAGATACTTGACCCCTG
Organism: Clostridioides sp. ES-S-0010-02; assembly: GCA_020641055.1. Classification (NCBI taxonomy): domain Bacteria; kingdom Bacillati; phylum Bacillota; class Clostridia; order Peptostreptococcales; family Peptostreptococcaceae; genus Clostridioides; species Clostridioides sp. ES-S-0010-02. Next base: position 1,975,393 of record CP067345.1, on the reverse strand, counting down.
AAATCTGTATAGTTAAAAATAACATTTTTTTTAAAAAGATATTTTCTAAAATTTGCTTCTTTTTTAAATATCGTTTCAGAAAAATTTAATAATTTATAGTCATAAGTTAATATTTCTTCTGCATTAAATTCATTTTCAAATATAAATCCATTAAATTCATTTATTTCTTCTTTATATATATTATCCATCATCAGTTTTATATCTTCACTAGACTTATTCTCTTTGTGAAAAATACAATATCCAGAAGAATCTGCTTCTCTATGACATTTTTTTCTTTCATCTATTTTAGATATCCATTTGCAATTCATAAATATCCTCCAGTACAAAAAAATTATCACTATTTTGTATTAGTTTGGATATTATTTTATTTTATATACTTAAATACATACAAAATATATATTAAATTGTTTATTTTAAAATTTTCAAGTTATTTCTCCTTAGATAAACATTAAAATTTATCTATACTCAGTATCTTTGCTTGTCATCTCCATAGAGTAGTACAATTACAAAACTACTTATCTTTTCTAAGTAGTTTTGTAATCATATTTAATGCTACTAAGTCATCCATAAATCCTATTGGAAATACAAAGTCTGGAATAACATCCGTTGATATAACAAAGTAAAGCAGCATACTTCCAGTCAATAAATATTTTTTTATTCCTAATTTTCCTGTACAAAATTCAGCATACATGTCCCTCAGTCTATCTGTAAATTGTCCTTGTTTTTCTATAGAATCTATTTTTTTACTAAAACTATCAAAAAGTAATTTTTTCCCTTCATCTGTTTGAACATATAATTCACATTTACTTAACTCTTTCTCAATATTTCCGTTGAAATTTTTATCATTAATTAAATTTGCAAATCCAAGTACATCATCAAAGTTACTAAAATCGCTATCTATATTAAAAATTTGTTTATTATTACTGTTTTTAAACTCATATCCTGATGCTTTTAATAACTCTTCTAAATTTACATTTAAGTGTATTGCAATCTTTTCTAGGTGATTTATATTCGGTTTTTGTTTATTATTTGCTATGCGAGATATAGTAGATTTATCAATTCCGCTTTTTTTACTCAACGCTCCCATTGATATTGATTTTTCTTTTAATAATGCCTTCAATAGATTACCAAAACTCTCAACCTCAATATGTTGCTCCATTATTTTCACCTGCTTTATTAGGTTTGATTTTATATTATATAATATGAATTTTTTGTTTTTTAGGTGTTACAAAATGTTGAAATTCTATCAACACTCTATTGGTTTATCTGTAACAATTTATCTCTTTTTACAATACTATAACTATATAAGTATAAAATTTAAGAGAAAGGATGTTAATCTACTGTGATTGAATCAATTTTATTAGTAACTTCTCTTTGTATAGATGCCTTTGTAACAAGTTTTGGATATGGCGTAAATAAAGTTAAAGTTCCTTTATATTCAAATATGATTATTAGTGTGGTTTCTTCAGCAATTTTGGCAATATCACTTTTTGCAGGTACAATAGCTAGAGACTTCTTACCTCAAAATATAACAATGTTGATATGCTTTTTAATTTTATTTTTATTAGGAAGTTCTCGATTAGTTGAGAGTTTCTTTAAATCTTATTTCAAGAAAAAATCCATACATTCAAAAGATTATAATTTTAATATGCTAGACCTTAAGTTAAATTTTAATGTTAGTGTTGAACCTGACACTTTAGATACAAATAAATCTAAAATCCTTAAATCTGCTGAAGCATTTACACTTGCACTTGCTTTAAGCTTAGATGGATTGGCTATTGGATTTGGAAGTGGTCTTGTAGGTGTAAATTATATACAAGTTATCTTATTTTCTCTAATTTCAAATATATTAGCAGTATCATTTGGTTGTTTACTAGGAAATGTATTTGTTAAAAATATAAATCTAAATTTATCTTGGTTAAGCGGTTTGATTTTACTAATTATTGGATTTATGAAAATATGTTAACAAAAAGGCTATCTTAAAATTTTATTTTAGATAGCCTTTTTATATATATTTTAAATGATAAAAATTTCTACTTAAATTTAATTATTATATTAGATGAAAATTTACAATCAAATACATTTACTGAACTACAAACTTCTCTTATTGCATATTGAGTTTAATATATCCAAGCTGAACTCCCTTTGTGACAGCTTCTAATGAAGAAGATACATTTAGTTTATCAAAAATGTTTTGGATATGATTAGATACTGTTCGCTCACTTAAGTATAATTGAGTTGCTATATCTTTTCTCTTAACTCCATTATATAGAAATTGCAATATTAATTTTTCTCTATGTGTTAGCTCTTCAATATATTTTATTTCATTGGGAAAATAATTATATCCATTTTGAATCTGATTTAATATTTCAATAAATTTATCTGGCTCAATATTTTTATTTATAAAGCCTTTTGCACCCATTTTTTGAGCTTCATACTTATATACAGGCAAATCATAACCCGTTAACATGACTATTTTTACTTTAGGTATTATTCTTATAATGTCTTTTGCTAGAGACAACCCATCATTATCAATTTTTCCTAAATTAATATCAATAAGAATTATATCTGGTTTTTCATTTTTAATTATTGAAATTACCTGGGAAATATCTTTAATATAAATAAATTTTTCTATTTCAGTATAATCTTCTAATGCAATTTCTAAGCTTTTTGCAAATAACACATGGTCATCTATTAATAAAATATTTATAATAATTCTCTCCTTCCATAGGAATTTTTACAACAATACTAAACCCAGAAGCTGTCTTATCAATATTAAAAACACCATTTAATCTGTGTAATTGTTCTTGAATAGAAGATAGCCCATTATTTTGATATCTTATTAAATCATATTCACTTTCCACTCCCACTCCGTTATCTAATACTGAAAGAATTATATCTTTATTTTTTTGAATTAGTGAAATTTCGATTTTAGAGCAATTTGAATGTTTAAAAGCATTTGTTACTAGCTCTTTTAATATACGGTATATAATAAAATTATATGGTTCAGCCAAAAATATATTATCTTCACATGTAAAACAAATTTCTATATTTTTAGATAAATAATTACCTCTAACCATAACAAACATATTTTCTATATTTTCTTTTAATGTAAGTGTTTTTAACAATATTGGATGATAATCCTGCATTTGATTGCGAATAGATAGATTTAATTTTTCTAATGTACTTACGATTATATATTTTACATCTGGATTTTCAGATTTTTTCATCATATTTTTAATTGACAGTAAATCTTGTAATACTTCATCATGTAGATAATTAGAAAAATCCTTTTTAAGCTCTTCCTCTTTATATATCTGCATTAGATTATTTATTAAGTTGCTTTCTTGCACACTAAATTTTTTTACTGAATTTTTATTATATATGATATCATCAATGTTTGTGTAAATTAAAATAAAGTAAAGTAGAGTAAACCAAAATATACAATGTATTATTATAAAATACGTAATTATATTAAGGTCTAATAGTTTTCCAATTCCAACGAAAAATACACTTATTAAAGAAATAAAAATCAATCTTTTCTTACCATTTAGCATAGTATTTTGTTTTATATAACCTTTATCTTTTATAGCAATATTATGGATACTAAATATGGCTAATGATATAATTAAATACATTCCTAGATTCTCAACATATTCCTGTTTTTTAGAAAAAACTATAGCATATACAAGGAATATAAACAATAAAATAGCTGAATATATAAAATTTCTTTTCTCACACTTTAAAACAAGTATCACAGTTTTTTTATATAAGACTATTAAGAATATAAAGCTTATCAAACTTATAATTATTTGTAATAAATAAAGTAGTGCAAACAGATGATTATCAATAAATTTTGAAACGACTGTCAAAGCACACATAAGTTTCAATATAAATTCTAAGCCTTTCTGGTAGTTGTATTTGTAATCTTGAAAGAAAAATACAAATAAAAATCTTACACTTTCAAAAACAATAATTGGACTTAGGAAAAAAATTAATTCAGAAGATGTTTTACTATTATCAAATAAAAATAAAAAATACCAAGAAAGCAAAACAAGCAAGTTTGTAAATTGTACGAGCACTCTATTTTGTTTCAAGTTAATTAATTCAATGTACATTATATCAACAACTATAATAGATACAAGTAAGAGAGTGAAAATGGAAATACTTTTAATATTTTTATTATTAAAAAATTCATAAATTAGAAATAATATTATCAATAATTGATTTATTAATATGAAAATCTTTCTTTTATTATAACTGACTTTGAACATATTAACTCCTTTCTGATAATTAATTATATGATAACATTACATAACTTGTAAATTAATTTATATACAAGATGCTTATCTTCTATTTTCCAAATATTTTATAAAATTTTTAATGCTATTTTTTAAGCACTATTTTATAACATGAATACTTTGTTAAAATGTAATATCCTATATATACTAGTGTAAATATGACACTTGCAAATACTATTGGAATTATTATAGGTGTATTATTTCCTAATATGTTATCTATTAAAGCAGATTTGTAAGCAATTAATCCAAATATACTATGTGCCATTCCTAATACATATGGTATCGAAAAAAACACTAAAATCTGATTCTTAATTATTTTCTTTATATTTTTTTGACTATATCCTATTTTACTCAATATATTAAAACTATTTCTATCATAAATGGCATTAGAAATACTGTGAAAATACAGCATACTTCCTGTAGCAATAAAAAATATAACAGAAAGAAAGCTAATCAATAAAAAAGTTGAACTACTCTCATGCACAATTTCAAATTTTCTTTGATAAGCACTTATAAAATATGGATTATTCTTTAATAAATTTTTAAGTTTTTCATAAATTTCTTTATTATCTCTCATATCTTTTCCATCAATACTTATAATAGAATTTCTTGATAGATTATTGTATCTAGATATTTCATTATATAGTTTATCCGACACTATTAATGTTCCAATACTATTTGAAAAACTAATTGGATTATCTAATGTAGTATCCTTTATAACCACATCTACCTTTTTATCTGAATATAAATCTAAGTTAAGGATTTTCCCTTTATCCACATTCTCTTCACTTGGTCTATATTTTACTAATACACTTTCATTATAATTCAGAGGTTTTAAATCAAATTTTTTCCCTTGTTGTTTAATTAATTCTATATAATCAGACTCTGATATACAGTCAAATCCAGAGATTCTTCCTTTGTCTTTGCCAATAGAATACTCAATCGGTAAATTTTTTGATGAAGAATTTACTTTTATAATATTTGTTTCTCTGTATTTAAGGTTTTCTATTAATTCATAATCTCTTACAGCATTAATAATTTTATCAACATTACTTTTTTCTTCTAACTTAAACTCAATAGCAGAAGGTACTATACGAGAAACTGCTACTACAGGATAATAAATTGATAAAACAGTTGACGCAAATATACATAATGTTCCTGCTGACAACAAAGTTAATAAAATTAATGTTTTTGCATTAGAACGTATGGAGTAAATAAACTTAGGAATTGTAATAATCTGTATTTCTCTATAAAAATGATTTTTTTTAGTTTTTAATATTCTAATAATATAAGGTAAAAATGAATTTATAAAAAAAACAGTTCCAACAACTACGCAAAGTAAGGTCAATATAGCAATTGGAGAAAAACCAATACTATACCAAACAGAATCCTTTCCTCTAGTCATATCAAAAGCTAGTACATATCCTAATACAAGCATAAAAATACCTATAAAAGCTATCAAAGGTCTTATTATAATCTGTTTTTCTTCGTTTCGTTCTATTTTGACTAAATTAAGAAGAGAATTTCTTCGAATCAATTTCCAATTTGAAAAATATAGTACAAGTAATATAACAATTAAAAATAATATACTAGAAATAACAGCATTTACATTGAAAAAAGGTATCTTTGAACTATCTACATTTAAATTTAATGAATGCACAATTACATGTATAATAAACTTATGTAATAATGAACCAGCTAAAACACCTATAATAAAAGCAATCATGCAAATAAATATATTTTCAATCATAACTAATTTTAATATACTTGATTTTCTATATCCCATCAAGGTGTATATGCCAAGCTCTCTCATTCTACGTCTTATAAAAAATCTATTTGAGTAAAGCATATAGAATAATACAAATGAAATTATAAAAATTGAAATAGTTTTTGTCATAGTTTCTACTCTTCCATCTGATGAAATTTTATTCATTATAATATCATTCACAGAAAAAGATACAAAACTAAAAAATATCATGAGTATAAAAGCTACAGAAAACAAATATAATGAATAAAACGAAAAGTTTTTCTTGAGATTCTTTTTAGCAATGTTATATATATTCATTTTTACTATCTCCTTTTAATGTATACTAATATATTTCTTCTAGTTTACTGGTCTTGCTAACTATAGCTTCAAAGAAATCTTTATGATTTTTTTCATTTTTTTGAAGTTCATCTATAATTTGACCATCCCTAAAAATCAAAATTCTACTACAAAAACTAGCTACATAAGCATCATGTGTTACCATCAATATAGTAGTTTTTAATTCTCGATTTACATCACTTAGTGTTTTTAGTAACTCATTTGCTGATACTGAGTCAAGTGCTCCAGTTGGCTCATCTGCAAGTATTATAGATGGTTTTTTTATAATAGCTCTTGCTGCAGCAACCCTTTGACATTGACCACCAGATAACTCATTTGGATACTTATACAAAGTTGAATCTATTCCAAAACGTTTTGTCAATAACTTGATAGAATCTTCGATTTCACTTGCTTGCATATGTTTTAAAGTAAGTGGTACAGCTATATTTTCAAAAACATTCAAACTATCAATCAAAAAGTATTCTTGAAATATAAATCCAATATTATCCTTTATAAAATCCGCAGTAGAGTTATTATTTAATTCTTTTAAATTTACACCATTAATTATTATCTCACCACTATTTACACTATCTATTGTAGATAATACATTTAGTAAAGTTGTTTTTCCAGAACCTGATGCTCCCATAATTCCAACAAATTCACCAGAATTTACCTCGAATGAAACATGATTCAAACTTGGTTTTTTATTTTTACTGTAAGTCTTTGTTACATCTTTTACAGATAATAGAACATCCATATTTATACCTCCTTTAATATTATTTCATCTATGTTTAAAGTATAAATTTTTACACACAAAAAAACATGAGTAAAATACGCAAAAATAATCGCATTTATTACTCATGTTTTGTAAAATAATTATTTACATTTTAAATAGTCATTTATGTTTTTTACATTTGTTTTCTATTTTCTCTAATTTCTCTTTGAATCTGTTTAAGAGCTTTTTTTGAACCTCTATGAATGTCTTTTTCTAATTTTCTATCTTTAAAACTAGTAAACAATGAATTTAAATCATATCCTTCTGGATATAACTCTTCTGCTTTTATACTAAGTTCTAATCTTTTTATATTTACTAAAACAAAATTGTCTTTAAATAATATTTCTACATTATTAAATTTGTCTCTAGGTTTATACACAACTCCAAAGTCATTTTCATCCAATAATTTTACTTTATCACCTGTATTATACTCTGTATAATTGGAAATAAATTCAACATTATCTTTATTTTCAGTATGGGATTTTAATTTACTTCTCTTAACTAAATCTAAATTGTAGTTTCTATCAGTTATATATTCTTTAGCTCTACTTAATACCTTATTTTTTATTCCCATCTTTTTAGAAATAAAAAGAGCATTACTATCTTCAGATTTTCCTATTGTTAATTTATATAATGGTTCTAAAGTTTCTTTATCAAACATCATACCTGCATTTTCAAATTCTGGATGCAAATTAGCAAACTTTTTTATTTCGCCATAATGAGTTGATGCTATTGTTATACATCCCATACTATAAAACTCTTCTAGCAATGATATTGCTAGTCCTGCTCCTTCATTGGGTTCAGTTCCACTACCTATCTCATCAAATAGAACAAGTGTAGAATTATTTGATGAGTCCATAATTTCTGCAATATTTTTTATGTGTGATGAAAAAGTACTTAGAGCATTTTCAATACTTTGATTATCTCCTATATCTACAAACACTTTTTCAAATACACTTAGTTCGCTGTCTTCTTTAGCAGAAATATCAAAACCACATTGAACCATCAAAGTTAATAGACCAACAGTCTTAAGAGTTACAGTTTTTCCACCTGCATTAGGTCCTGTTATTACAAGACTTCTATAACTTTTACCTATTTCAAAATCTAAAGGTACCACATCTCCTGTTAAAAGTGGGTGCTTACCTTTGATTATTTTTATATATCCATTGTTGTTTATTCTTGGAGTAATACCATTTATTTTTTGACTATATTTAGCTTTTGCAAATACCATATCATATTCAGAAAGTATTTCTATATTTAACTTTATCTGAGTTATTTTATCAAATATAAGCTCTGTTAAATAAGATAATATCTTATATTCTTCAATAGTCTCGTCAGCTTTTAACATAGTCAATTCTGTACTTAAATTTGACACACTTATTGGTTCAACGAATACAGTATTTCCTTTTGATGAAGTATCTAATATAGTACCATCAACTTCATTTTTATAAGAAGATTTAATTGGTATTACATATCTATCATTTCTTTTACTTATTATAAACTCTTGTATATACTTTTTGTTTATACTTGATGTTATAAACTTATTTAATCTATCTTTTATTTTTCCTTCTGTAACTTCTATATTTCTTCTTACCTTTTTTAATTCTTTACTGGCATTAGAATCAACTTTATTTGATTTTATGCAGTAGTTTATCTCTTCCTCTATGTTTTTGCATTCTGTTATATTTAAAGCATAAGAACTTAATGTAGGCGAATAAAATTCTTTGTCTAACATAAAAGCTTTCATCTTCCTACAACCTCTTAAAAAATCCTCTATATTTACAAGTTCAATAGGTTCTATTATCATTCCTTTTTCAATTTTATCTATTGTAGAACCTGCATTAAACAACCCTTCAAGTGGTATATGATTACTATTTTCAATTATTTTTCTAGCTTCTTTATTTTCTTTTAATTTCCTTCTTACTACTTCAATATTACCACTAGGAGTTAATTTGTCTATTAAATTTCTTCCAAGTGAACTTACACAATGTATTTTTATTAATTCTTTAACCTCATTTAGTTGTAGTCTTTCAATTGTATTACTATTCATTATTTTACTTTCTCCTTTATTTATAAGTCATGAATTTTAAATAACTATTTCACTTATTTTTATAATAATTATTTGTAATCGACTTAATAAATAAGGAATTATTGTTCATTAAACTCCTTATTTATTAAGAAGTCTAACCCCGGACTCACTAATGTTAGTATTCTTTTTCATAAAACACTGCTCCTTTTCTATTTTTACTTAACTATTTTAGTCACTTTAACATTATTTCATAAATTATATCCTAGTGTCAATATAAATAAATTTATTTATCTTTTAACATAATAAAACACCTATAATACTCACTATTAAAATAAAAATAATGTTTATTCTTTCATTTATACCCAACATTTCTTACAGAATGTAATTTTATAAAAATTACATATTATGAAGTTAAGCTTTTTAAATTATTAACCCTAACAAAAAACAAAAAAATAACTGATAGTATCAAAGCATTCTTAATATGCTTTAATAAAATCAGTTATTTATAATTTAATATAATTTTTAAAATTACCCTTTATAAGTAATTAGTGGTTTCATAGTTGCCACTACTTGAATAAGCTTATATTCTATCAAACTTTCAATAATTTGTTCTATATTTTTATATGCTTCTGGAGCCTCTTGAAATAACAAGTTTATATCATTACATAGAATATGACTTTTAAATTTTGTTTGTTTTATAGTATCTTTATTATACTTGTTTTTAAGACGAGATTTACAAATTGAACGAGACCATTTTCTACCAGCTCCATGTGATAGAGAATATAAAGACAGTTCTGTATTTTCAGTAGGCATAACTATATATGATAGACTTCCTCTTGAACCAGGTATAATTACAGCTCCTCTTTCACTTGAAACAGCACCTTTTCTATGTATGAATTTATCTTCCCTTTTTTCTATAAAATTATGATTTATAGACAATATTTTTTCAATATCTCTAGATATACCTATTGATTGCATGATTTTTTTACTAACAATTTCACGATTACGCTCTGACCAGATTAAAGCTTTATCATGATTTATCATATAATCTCTTTCTTTTTCACTTCCAACTTCAATACCATTTTTATTATAAAATTTTTTAAGTATGGTTTCTCCGTAATTTCTTGACCCACAATGAACTAACATCATTATGTCATCAGATGAAAATCTTAATAGTTCAAATTTTTCTTTATTGTGAATTTTATTTACACATTGAAATTCTATAAAATGATTTCCACTTCCAATAGTCCCCAAATTTGATATTGGGCATTCCTCTTCATATGGATTTATTATTTTTATATCAGATAAATCTTTAATTTCATAAAGACGTTTAATCCATCTATCTTTTTTAAATTTCTTTTTGGAAATTCCAGTTTTAAATAAAGTCATGCCACAACCTATATCATTTCCAATTATATGTGGATAGATAATATCTTTGGTTTCAACTGCTAGGCCCACAGGTATTTTACCTGCATGTAAATCAGGCAATCCTACTATTCTTAAAACTCCATTCAATTTTAAAATATCTTCAAGTTGTTTCTTTGCTATATCTTCAATCCAACACTTGTTACTTGCTATTATTTTTATTTCACTCATACTTTGCTCCTTTTTAATATACTCCTGCCTTTAAAAAGTAGCAAAAAGCTGTGACTTTTAGCCACAGCTTTTTTATTTTAAACTACAAAAGCAGGTGGCTATTTGTTAAAATACTCTTAAACGTTTAACACCTCATTATTTTTTGCTAACATAATAACCACTTCCTCTCATAATTAAAACAATACTAAAATTTTAATCTATATGTATATTATTTATAGACATTTATTTTAAAATGTACAATATATAATTTTTATATTATAGAACCTATAATAATCATTGAAATCATAACTATAGCTAAGCCAGCAACAACAATTTTTTTATGTAATTTTCTTCTCACTTTACTTTTATCTTCTTTTCTAACCTGAACAATTTTTTTTGGTTCTTCTTCTAATTTATCTTCAACCTCTATATATGCTTTTTCATACATTACCTTACTAAGGTCAACAATAATATCATTAGCTCTAGTATATTTATTATTTCTACCAAGCAGTCTTTTTATAACATTTATAAGTTCTATGTTGCCATTAATTGCTCTTATACTATTCCAATCTAGCCCTTTATCAATCAATTGTAACATTTTTTCTTCTGAATTTGCTTCTCCAAAAGGTAATTTCTTAAATATAGACTCAAATAAAATAAGACCTGTTGCGAAAAAATCACTCTCTCTATCAGTATAGTTTATACATAGTTGATGTGGACATAAATATCTTCTATTTCCATAGCTTCTTGTATTAACCCCATTATTTGCTTTTGTAATTCCAAAATCACAAATTTTAATATTATATTCTGTATTCACCATTATACTACTTGACTTTAAACTGCCATGATATGAATAATTTCTATGTATCATTTCTAAAGCTTTTAAAACTTGTATCATTATATTTATAATTGCTTCTAGATGAAGATAATTACCTAGAATTAATTCATCTAGGCCAATACCATCAAAGTCTTCACTTACAATATAATATAATGTTGTTTCTTCTGTGCAATGAATCCCAACATCAATTATTTTTAGTATGTAAGGAGAGTTTATTTCATCTAAAGCAGTACTTTCATCAATTAAATTTGATACAAAATCTTCACAAATATAGTTATTGTGTTTTATAACTTTTATTAACACATTTTTTCTGTAAAAAACATCCCTAGCTTTATAGATTTTGTTAATTTCTAAAACGTCATCAGAATTTACTACCTCATACCTATTGCCTATAAAATTCAACCCTGTCACCTCCTCATACATTTTATATAACTAAATCTATTTATAATTATACCAATATATAGGAATATTTTCTATATATTAATGATTCTAATATCAAAACGACAATTAGTAAGTCTACTCTTATACAAAAAACAAGAGAGTTATCAACTCTCTTGTTTTTTGTATCAATTCAATATTAAGCTAAAAAATAATCTATTTTTTCAATTCTTTATAAGAACTATTTGATATATGTTCTCTTTTTATGACTTTTCCATTTGAGTCTTTATACACCCTATATGTAGAATATTTATCTTTTCCAGTGTTTTTTACTTCTATAGATATATTTGGTTTATCACCAGAATTGCCATATACTATAGATGATACACTTCCTCCACCTGCATAATTTTTAATATATACAGGATGGTTATATGGATTTTTAAATTTTAAATTTAATCCTCCATCACTTACCGTAGCATCTCTACCTCTTGGTACATAAGTAGATGCAGATGAGTGGTTTGTAACTTGTGTTATTTCCATACCTGAAAGAAGAGCTGCATTATAAACTGTTGAAGATGTTTGACAAACACCTCCACCTGCTGATTGCTCTAATTTTCCATAAACTATAACTGGTGCATCTTTGTAACCATTAGCTTTATTGCTAGGCCCTGTAAGCTTATTATATGAAAATTCTTCACCTGGCATTAGTAAAACATCACTAGTTTTTCTTGCTGACAATGCCACATTATATGCTCTACCTGATACAGATTGAGAATATGTTGTTGAATATTGACCTATAACAGAATTCACAGATTTTACTTGTTCTGTCGTTATATCTGGTTTTTGAAGGTTTACTTTTAGTTCTAAAGGCTTATGCTCTTTATTTTTTATCATGTTGTATATAGATTCTTTATTTGATGCCAAGTCAAATTCTCTACCTATAACAGACTCTGTGTAATTTAATCCACCACTTCCAACACTAACTGAAGCATTTTTCATTTTAACGTTGATGCTATCTGCTACTGAAGATACTTGAGCACTAAGTTTTGCCTCATCATATCCAGATTCTATTTTCAGGGATAGCTTATTTATTCTTATATCAATATACTTCTTTAAGTTTTGAAAGTAAGAACCTTTTTTTGTACTCTCATAAGCATTTTTTACAACTTCTTCTGTGTTATATTTTAAATCAATATCATTTGGAGATATTTTATAATCTTTTCCATCATAAGTAAGATTCAGGTCTTCTGGAGTATACTTATCTGTTACAGCTTTTAATGCTTCTTCTTTGCTCATATCGGATACATTTATATCTTCTATATATACATTTTTAGCTATTTTCCCATTATATAGAAATTTGTTGTTAAAAAAATAAGTAGACACACCAATCGCTACAGCTAAAACTGCTAACACTATTATAAAATTTCGTTTTTTTTCTTTTCCTAATTTTGAAACCCTTGTTGTACTTCTGCTCATAAATTCACCTCATTTTAACACTAACTTAATTTATCTTAATTTTGCTTATTAAAGTTTCCCTTTCAAAACTACTTTAGATTATATTTGAATAGCTTTTTTTAAACAAGGCATTTAAGCAAATGTAACTTTATTGTAAATTTATGTCTTATAATTAGATTTCTTTTTGACACTTTTTAATTATATTTTTTTAATTATACCTTAATAAAAAATTTACTCTTTATTTACGAATATTGATTAAGTTACATTAAAAATCAAATATATCCTATTACTGGATAATGGTCTGATAAATAAATCTTCTCTACTATATATCCTTTTAGTTCAGTTTTTCTATCAACAAAAATATAATCTATCCTAGAATTTGACTTTTCAAAGGTTGCAAACTGAGATTTATTTAGACAAACAGCCATATCACTAAACATATCTAAAGAGATATTTTTTTCATTGAAATCACCACATAAAACAACAGCTCCTACTAATCTATTTCTATAGTCTATTATTTCATCCAGTTGCTTTGCTCTCTCTTCTCTATCTAAACCTAAGTGAACATTTATAATATTTATAATTCTTCCATAATCATCTACAGTTATACAAAGTGCTCCTCGCTGTTCTTTTTTACTAGTTAAAAAAAAATGATTATTGTTTAATATTTTTAATTTTGTAAATGTACAAATTCCATATAGCATATTTACCTTTTTTACATTTGTAGCAAATACACCATCCATATTTAAAACAGCCTTTAAAGCTAAAAATTGAGGGTATAGTACTTCCTGCAAACAAACTACATCACAATTTAAGTTCTTTAAATATATTCCCATTTTAGATAATGTCAATTTATTATTTGAATCCATACCTTTATGAATATTGTAGGTTACTATTTTCATTAATATCACCTCTTATGCAGTATTATGCCCTTGAGATTTAAACTCATTTATTTTTTAGTTTATAAAACACTGTACTGCTTTCTAAAACTCAAGTAATCACAGATTTTATCACAAAAAACCTAACTTAAGTATTTATATTCTACATAAGTTAGGTTTTACAAAATTTTATAGTATTTATTTTATGCATTTTTAATGATGATTCTCCTTTTTTATTTTTTTCAATTTGCCTTCACTTACAACAAATAAAAATCCCATCTTTTTATATATTTCATCTAATTCAATTAAAGTCACTTCACCATTTTTTAAATTTGTTAATGTTATATCCTGTATTTTTCTTGATGGAATTATCATAAGTTATCAACACTCCTTTAAATTCTTTTTATCTTTATATTTAAATATATTTATGCATTGTGATATATATTCATAAATTATTAAAATAATTTCAAAAAACATTCGTTCTGCAAACATTCGTTCTATATATTTATTATACATCATACAAACGTTCGATTCAATATAAAAATTAAATATATATCGTTATTGGTAATTTTTACAATATTATTCACTAAATATGTCAAAACAACTTTTTAAAACGACTTATTTTGCCAAATAAAAAAAGTTATTTCGATAAAAGCTTATGCTTAAATTGAAATAACTTTTTTGATATGAATTATTTAGCTTTATACTATAGTTTCATTAAGCTAACATATGTAATATTTGAGTAACTATAAGAGCACAATAAGTTCCTATAACATTTCCTAAAAGCCCCATAAGTACACCTACTGGAATTAATACTGGATTATGAACCCCAGCAATCATTGGTGCTGTAGTTACACCACCTATATTAGCTATACTTCCTACCTCACAAGTAAATAAGTCTAATTTAAATAGTTTTGCAAGTCCTATAAATGAAATGGCATGTACAAGAACTACTACTAATCCAAACATTATGTAAACAGGAGCCTCTGATAGTCCAAAGAAATTTGCTTTACTTCCTGTTGCTGCAAGAAGCAAGTACATAAACACATTTCCTACTAATGTACTTCCTTTAAGTTTTGATATCTTAGTCATACCTAACAGTATTGATACTGTAGAGGCAACAAGCACTACCCACATAGTCTCATTAAGTATGCCTGAAGTTGGAAGTATCTTAGATACAATCTGTGCAAATGCTGCAACTCCAAATCCAACAGATAATAAAGTCATAAGTTCCACAAACGTAGGTGCTGTATTATCTTTATTTTCTTTCTCAAGCTTTGCTGTAACCTCATCTATAAAACTTGTATCACATTTTGTCCATTTGTTAAATTTAGGTCCAAATTTTACAGACATTAGACAAACAGACATCCATACTGTATATCCTATAGAACCCATAAGTATTGCATAACTAAGCCCTTCTTCTGCAACACCTAAAGCATTAGCTGCTGCAATCATATTTGATGAACCACCTATCCATGACCCAGATGCTGCACCAAGAACTTTCCATGAATCTGCACCCATTGAACCTTTAAAAATTATAAAGGCTATAACAAACCCAAACATAAATGTCAATGTAGCACAGAAAAATGATAATAACATTTTAGGGCCCATTTTTAATATTTTTCTTAAATCACATTGAATTAATAAGAATACTAACATTAATGGTAGAAAATTTACGGTTATTATATTCTGATAGATACCAACTTCTTCATTTTGTGCAAATAAACCAAATGATGCAAGTATAGCAGCTCCTAAATAGATTAAAAGCATTGGATTAATAACATCGAATATCTTCCATTTTAATTTATCAACCATGTAAAAAATGCCACCTACAAATACAACTAAAAAACTACAAAATACGAATCCGTTTTCAATCACATTATACACACCCTCTCTTTTTCTAAGTAATCCAGATTTTTTATAATTCCTAATAAATTTTTTCCAAATAATGAAAATAATTAAAATAAACTTTTTTTTATATTTAGCTAATTAAATACATATATAACCAACTATTTACACATATTAATAAAGGTTTACAGATTAATTACTTTAAAAACGAATAGTCTGAATTTAAAATCTTTTTCAAAAATTATTTTATTACTAAAATCTTTATTTGTAAAGAGAATTAAACTAAATATTTTATTTATTTGTTTTTATTTGTTTATTTGTTTTTTATTTATTTTTATTATTTATACAATAAAACTATTTTCAACTTAAACCCATATAATATAAATTAATTTTACCTTATATATTATTTTTTTTAATAGATTTAGAAATTTTTCTTTCAAATACAGTTTTCAGAACATTCGTATTTATGTTATAATTTGTATGAATATACATTTTTTAGGAGGAAATAATATGAATTTAAATTTAACTAATACTATAAATTTGATGAAGAAGTATCTTGATATACCAAGTCCAGCTGGATATACTGAAAATGCAGTTTTAGAAAGCAAAAAGGATTTTGAAACTTTAGGTCTTAATACTACTCTTACAAAAAAAGGTGCTCTTATAGCTACTCTTCCTGGTGAAGATGATTCAAATCAAATAACAATATCTGCACACATGGATACACTTGGTGCTATGGTAAAAGAAATATCACCAGATGGTACTCTTAAATACCATAAAGTCGGTGGTGGTTGTTGGGCCGCTATAGAAGGTGAAAATTGCACTGTTATAACTAGAAAAGGTAAAAAAATTAGAGGAAGTGTTGTGTTTAAATACGCTTCTACTCATATATATGGACAGACAAAAGCTGCATCTGAAAGAAATGAAGAAACAATGATTATTAGACTTGATGAAAAAGTATTTAATAAACAGGATATTTTGGATTTGGGAATAAATGTTGGAGATTTTGTATGTCTAGACCATCGTTTTGAAACTACAGAATCTGGTTTTATAAAATCTAGATATATAGATAACAAAGCAGCTGTAGCAATGGTTCTTGAAATAGCTAGATACTTTAAGGAAAACAACTTAATACCTAAGCATACTACTAACTTTTATATAAGTAATTATGAGGAAATTGGACATGGTGTCTCTAAAGCTTTACCTGAAAAAACTAGAGAATTTGTAGCAATAGATATAGCACCTACTGGACCAAGTCAAACATCTAGTGAACATGGTGTAACTATAGTTGCAAAAGATAACTTATCTCTATATGATTTTAGTTTAAGAAATAAACTTGTAGATGTTGCAGAAGATAATAATTTAGATTATGCTGTCGATGTATTTACTTTTTATGGTTCAGATGCTTCAGAGGCTATTCGTTGGGGAGAAGATGTTCAAATAGCTTGTGTTGGCCCTGGAACAAATAATAGCCACCACTACGAAAGAACTCATATAGAAGCAATTGAAAATACTCTAAAACTTCTTATAAACTACATGCTAAAAAAATAATTAACTATATATTTTATTAAAGTCATTTCTTTGTAAATAACCAATTTTTATTTTTATTTTTATACAAAAATTGGTTTTTCTATAGACTTAATCTCGATTTACTACTATTATATAAGTAACTTCAATTTTCTTTAGTTAATTTTTATATGATTCACACAAATTGTATAAAAATTTTCTTTAGCTAATTGTTGTTAAAATAAATTTTACAAGCTAACCCTACCAGAAAAGAGTTATCTAATCTGTAAGGAAATAGTTTAATATAGCACATTATAATTGTGTAATTAATAACTTTTCTTTTGTAGAAACTTTTCTTTAAAAAGAAAAGTTTTTTGATTTTGGATTTGTTTAAGAACATATTTTCTGAGTTAGGAGGATATTTATGAAAAAGGTTGCGGTTATAAGTGCTATTTTGGAAGAACCAAAAGAATGTCAGCTTAAATTTAATGAAGTTGTATCAACTTTTAAAGGTATTATTAAAGGTAGAATGGGAATTCCTTGTGAAGAAGAAGGTGTCTCAATTGTATGTATAGCAGTTGTTGGCGAAATGGATATTATCAATAGTTTGACTGGTAAATTGGGAAATATACCTCATGTATCTGTAAAAACTAGTATATCAAAAAAAGAAATTTAAGGTGGTGAGTACAAATGAGTCTAAATTCTACTCCACAATCAATAAGAGTACATATAGGTCTCTTTGGTAAAAGAAATGCAGGTAAATCTAGCGTAATAAACGCTATAACAAATCAAAGTACTGCAATAGTATCAGATATTGCTGGAACTACTACAGACCCAGTATTTAGACCAATGGAAATCCTTCCTATAGGACCTTGTGTTCTTATAGATACTGCTGGTCTTGACGATGTTGGTGAACTTGGTGAGCTTAGAATAAGCAAATCATTAGATATTTTAGAAAAGACAGACATAGCTTTACTAGTAGTGGATTGCCAAATTGGTGTGTCAAAAGAAGATTTATCACTAATTGAAAAGTTTAATGATAAAAATATACCTCACATTTTAGTACTTAACAAGATTGATACAATTAAAAATCAATCTGAAATTTTAAACTTAACTAAAAATAAAGTTAAATGTCCAGTTGTTTCTGTCTCATCAACAGATAAAATTGGAATTGAAGATTTAAAAAATGAAATAATAAAGGTTTTGCCTAAAGACAGTAATGAGTTTAAATTGGTATCAGATTTAATTGAGCCAAATGATTTAGTTGTCTTAGTTGTTCCAATAGATAAGGCAGCTCCAAAAGGTAGGCTTATACTTCCTCAACAGCAAGTTATAAGAGATATTTTGGATATTGGAGCAATTTCTATAGTTACAAAAGAAGATAGCTTAAAAGAAACTCTATCTAATTTAGGTAAAAAACCTAAGCTTGTTATTACTGACTCTCAAGTATTTCCACAAGTGGATAAAGATACTCCAAAAGATATTCCTCTTACATCTTTTTCTATATTGTTCGCTAGACAAAAAGGAGACCTTAAAGAATTAATTGATGGTGCCTATGCTTTAGAAAATTTAAAAGATGGTGACAAGGTCTTGATGGCTGAAGGTTGCACTCATCACAGACAAACTGATGATATTGGAACAGTTAAAATCCCTAATATGATTAGAAAGAAAACTGGTAAAAATATTACTTTTGAATTTAGTTCTGGAGTATCTTTCACTGAAGATATAACTAAATATGCACTTGTAGTTCACTGTGGAGCTTGTATGATGAATAGAGCTGGAATGTTATCTAGAATAGAAAAGGCAAAATCTTTCAATGTACCTATCGTAAACTATGGTATTTTAATAGCATATACAAAAGGTATTTTGGAAAGATCCCTTGAACTTTTCAATTACTAAAAATTTAAATATATTTAATAAATACATACTTAGATATGACTAAAAATAAGATTAAATACTTTATAGATAAACTTTACAGCATTAATTCACTAAGCTTTGATGAACTACTATACTTAATAGAGAATATCGACAATGAAGAATATAACTTTGAACAAAATTTGAGAAACTATCTTTACAAGCAAGCTAGCGATATGAGAAATAAACACTATGGAAATAGGGTCTACTTAAGAGGGCTTATAGAACTTACAAACTACTGCAAAAACAATTGTTACTACTGTGGTATACAATCTTCTAATAAAAATATTACAAGATATCGACTTTCAACGGATGAAATACTTGAATGTTGTGATATAGGTTATAAGATAGGATACAGAACTTTTGTTTTACAAGGTGGTGAAGACACATATTTTACTGATGATAAGATATGTGAGATTGTTTCAAGTATCAAAAATAAATATGAGGATTGTGCTATAACATTATCATTAGGAGAAAAAAGCTATGACTCCTATAAAAAATACTTTTTAAGTGGTGCAGATAGATATCTTTTAAGACATGAAACTGCTACAGACAGCCATTACAAAAAATTACATCCGCCAAACATTGAACTTAGAACTAGAAAAGAATGCCTTAAAAACCTCAAGGAAATTGGTTATCAAGTAGGTGCTGGATTTATGGTTGAGTCACCATTCCAAAGCAATGAGGACCTTGTTCGTGACTTATTATACCTAAAAGAGTTAAATCCTCATATGGTTGGTATAGGACCTTTTATCCCACATCATGATACAATCTTTAAAGATTATAAACATGGTGATTTAGAAAAAACACTACTTATGCTTTCAATTACAAGACTTCTACTTCCAAAAGTCTTATTACCTGCTACAACAGCTCTTGCATCTATAAACCCTAGTGGTAGAAATGCAGGTCTTTTAGCTGGTTGTAATGTAATTATGCCAAACCTTTCTCCTCAAGAATTTAGAAAACAATATTCTCTTTATGATAACAAAGCCTTTACTGGTCAAGAAGCTTGTGAATATCACCAGAGTTTAGAGGAAAATATCAAGTCACTAGGACTTAAAGTTGACTACTCTCGTGGTGATAATATTGAATGGAGGCGTTTGTAAATGTTCATAAAACATGAACTTATTAATTCTTTGTTAGAGGATGCAAAAAATTCAACTTCTGATGATATTGAAAAAGTACTTGATAAGGCTGATAGAAGAGAAAAACTTAGTTATAAAGATATAGCTACACTTCTTGAAGTAGAAGATAAAAAACAACTTGATAGATTATTTAGTATAGCTGGGCAAATAAAAAATGAAATATATGGTAATAGAGTGGTTTTATTTGCCCCTCTTTATGTATCAAACTACTGTGTAAATGAATGTGTTTACTGTGGTTTCAATACATGTAATAAATTTAAAAGAAAAAAACTTACTATGGACGAAATAAGAGAAGAAGTTAAAATACTTGAAAAAATGGGTCATAAAAGACTTGCTTTAGAAGCTGGTGAAGACCCTAAAAATTGTGATATAAATTATATACTAGACTGCTTAGATGCAATTTATTCAACATATAATGAAAATGGAAACATAAGAAGGGTAAACGTTAACATAGCAGCTACTAGTGTAGAAGAATATAAACTACTAAAAGAAAAGGGAATAGGAACTTATATACTATTTCAAGAAACTTACCATAAACCAACATTTATAAAGATGCATGGTCAGTCTATAAAAAATGACTACTACTACCATTTAACAGCTTTTGATAGAGCCATGGAAGCTGGAGTTGATGATGTTGGTGCAGGAGTTTTGTTTGGTCTCGCTGACCCTAAATTTGAAGTTTTAGGACTTATGATGCATAATGAACACCTAGAAGAAAAATTTGGTGTAGGATTCCATACTATATCTTTCCCTAGATTAAAAAAGGCTGAGGGTATGAGTTTAGAAAATTTCCCTCATTTAGTTTCTGATGATATGTTCAAAAAAATTGTAGCTATAACTAGATTGGCAGTTCCTTTTACTGGAATTATAATGTCTACTAGGGAAACTGCTGAAATGAGAAACGAATTACTAAAATATGGTGTATCACAAGTTAGTGCAGGTTCTCTAACAGGTGTTGGTGGATATAAAGCATATGAAGATGGTGACAATACAGAGCAATTTGAGGTTGGAGACCACAGAAGCCCTGTAGAAGTCCTTAAGGAATTAATCACTGATGGATATATCCCTAGTTACTGTACAGCCTGTTATCGAAAAGGTAGAACTGGAGATAGATTTATGAGTTTGGCTAAGAGTCGTCAAATTCACAATGTCTGCACACCAAATGCACTTACTACATTGAATGAATTTTTAATTGATTATGGTGACGAAGAACTTAAATCTATGGGTAAAAAACTTATTACTGAAGAAATATCTAAGATAGAAAGAGAAGACATAAGAAACATCGTATCTAACAATATGACTGCCTTAGAACGTGGGGAAAGAGATTTATACTTATAAAATTTTATTCGTTGTATATTATTATTGTATATTCTATAGGTTAGTAGTAATATTATCTAAAGGGAAAGTTTAAGGGAGGGAGATTAACATTGAAAGATAACAACAATACCAATAAAACTATTCAATTTGGAGAAAAAAAAGCTAACCTAGAAAACAATATTCAAAAAAATAAAAATGTCAAACTTGATGATACACACAAAGTCATTCCTTACCCTAAAAATAGAAAAAAGGATGATAAAAAGAAGAATAACAAAAAAAAGAATACAAATATAAATAAACATAAGGTCAATAAAGATAATTATGGACATTCTTTTTTTAATAACAAATACAAATATAAAAGAAAACCATATGTTATTGCTTTATACACAGTAATTTTTATTCTTTTAGCAATTTTGATTATAACAAAATTGACAGATAGTTCGAGTAAGAGCAACTACTCTCGTAATACTGTTTCTAATACTCACAAAAGTAATACCCAAAACATAACCTTTAATGAATCGACTAATCTTCTTACTTGTGGGTAACTTAAAAGAGTTATCTCATTTCAGAAATTATTTTCTAAAATTGAGATAACTCTTTTTTATTTAATATCTATTTTACCAACCTTGAGTTACTTCATAAACTTCGTCACCAATTCTACCATTTAAATAATCATCTATTGCAGAATCTATAATACTCATTGCTTTATCTACTTGCTCCTTAGTTATTACTAAAGGTGGTTGTACTCTTAAAGTGGATTGTCCTAAGAATATCATTATCAAACCAGTTTGTATACATCTGTAGCATATCTTAGCTGTAGCATCTGGATGTTTTTCAGTAGAACCTTTTCCTTTAACTATATCAACTCCTATAGATAAACCTAAGCCTCTTATTTCTCCAATTATATCGTATTTTTCTTTTAGTTTTTCAAATCCTGCTTTAATATAATCTCCCATTTCTATACTCTTTTGAAGTAGATTTTCTCTTTCAATTATTTCTATAGATTTTAAAGCAGCTACACATACTGTTGTATTTCCAGCTAAAGTAAATAGATGTGCTGGTGCATCAAGACTTTGCATTATTTCTGTTCTTCCAACAACTGCTCCTAAAGGTAATCCTCCACCAACAGATTTTCCAAGAACTATAAGGTCTGCTTCAACACCAAAATTTTCTATACCAAACCATTTACCTGTTCTTCCCATACCTTGCTGTATTTCATCACTTATAAGTAGTATTCCATTTTCTTTACATATTTTACTTAATCCTTGAATCCATTCTACTGGAGGCACTATTATTCCTGCATCTCCTGCAATTGGTTCTATAAATATTGCAGCTACTTCTTCTACTGGTAAGTAGTGTGCAAAAGCATATTCCATTTCATCTAAACATTCTTTGGCAGTTCTATTTTTATCTGGATAATGGAAGTGATAAACTTCTGGTAATAATGGACCCATTTTTCTTCTCATATTTGTACTTAATGCAGATATAGATATAGCTCCATAAGTACTTCCATGATATGATTCACACATAGATATTATTTTTGTTCTTCCAGTATATCCTCTTGCTAATTTTATAGCAGCATCTATACAAGCAGAGCCTGTTGCGCTGTATAATACTTTCTTATCATTATCTCCAGGGGCTATTTCCACAAGCTTTTCAGCTAACTTTACAGGAGGATCACTATGGAAATATGCAAGTGTATATTGTGTGATATCATCCATTTGTTCTTTAACTGCTTGTGAGATTTCCTTATTTCCATGACCTACATTTGCAGAGCCTGCACTTGCTAAAAAGTCTACATACTCATTACCTTCATAATCATATAGCATTGCACCTTCACCTGATTTAAATGCTACTGGATAATAAGGTATTTTTTGAGTTTTAGCAACATATTTTTTTTCTTCTGTACTTATCATTTGACTAGTTATCTCGCTCATTGGCAAATCATTCCCCTCTTTAAGTAAATTTATATTTTTAGAATTATTGCAATTTATAAAGATATTTTTATATAAAATTCTTTATATACTAATGTTAGTATTTTTGACACAAATTGTCAATATATGTTTTTATAATTTTCAAAATATTTGTTATTCAGAGATAATATATTTTATTTTCAGCAAATCAACTCTATTTCTCCAAAAAATAAAGAACTCTATTCTATTATAATAGAGTTCTTTGCAAATTATCTTATAAATACTATTTTTCCGTTTATTTTTAATTAAATCATCTTATCATCTTTTATTATCATTAATGATTTCTTTAAAATATTGTAATTGTTCTTGTTGTTTTTTATGTTTTATATCTGGGAAAGCCTTGATAATTCTTTTTTGTAAGATAATATTAGATTCTATACGGTCTAATTTACTGTTTATTCTGTTTAATTTTTCTCTGGCTTCTAACTCTTCACTATTTATTGTTTTAAATAAAGCTTGTATCTCTCTTCTATCAAACTTATCTAATTTCATGTTTATACCATTTAGGTCTGTAATTATTTCATCTAATAAATTGAGCTTCATGTCTAATTTTTTAAGTGATATGATAGTAACAATTAAATCCACAATTGTCCATAAAGTCGTAATTACCACTATTGAAATTAATATATTATACGGAATAGTACTCACAATGTATTCTATATAGGGATGTATAAATTTTATTATTACAACAGACATTATTCCAAAATATATTGCATTTTTTAAACAGACTCTTCCCTTTACATTAAATTTTTGGTCAGAATAATCCCACCATTTAGCATGGAATAATGTTTCTAAAATAAATCCTGTAAAATATTCTAGTATTGTAGTCAAAATCATTCCTATCAAAAATAAAATAATTATATTGTCAAACCTGCCTAATATTGATATCACAAGTACTGCTCCAAAACCATAAACAGGACATATTGGGCCATTTAAAAAACCTCTATTGATTATCCTTTTGCTTGCTATAGAACATCCTGCACTTTCTACTACCCATCCTAGAAATGAATATATAAAAAAATACAAAATATATTTTATTATCTCCATAATTTATCTCTACTCCTTCAATAGTTGATATATTTTTGTGCATAATGTAAAAATAATTATAGAAATAGTTTTTTCGTTTTTTACTGTTGTTATTCTTTTTTGTTGGATATTCTATTCATCTAATCCGATTAATAATCTAGCAGCTGTAATTCCATGTTCATCTTTTGGTCGATTATACTTATCAATCCAAATCTCAAATGTATCAGATTTCTTTAACAGAGGCAAATTTTTAGCATCAAATTCTTCATATCTAATTATATCTTTATTCTCTCCTTCAGTGATTACAAAGGATATTAGTTTTGTATTTTTACTTAGATAAACTTTTATATTACCATTCTTATCCATTAAATTATCTGGACTCTTTATATTATTATTACAAGCTGCCTTAATAGTTAATACACCATTTTTAAAGCTTTCAAATGAGCCAATTATATCTCCCTCATTTTTATCTATATCTTTAATTATTTCCTTATTTTCTTCAACTAATATTCTTGAAACTTGTTTATCTGGCTTGAGTTTAAAAGTTAACAAGCTTTGGTAATTTGTAACAATGACACCTAATCCTATTACTCCCAAAACTATGCTTGTACTTATTATGGCTTGGAATTTTTTAATGTTATTAGGAAATAATTTGGTCACCTTTGTATAAATAATAATACCAAGTATCCCACCTAATGAATTTAGAAGCACATCATCTATGTCACTGCTTCCAATAGCCAAAATATATTGTATTAATTCAAATCCTAAACTAATAAGAGAAATTATTATAATTATAGTTTTTTTATCTAATTTTTTTAATACTACAGGAAGAAAAATTCCCATTGGAATAAATATACCAATATTACCTATGATATTTGCAATAGCTCTTATAAGACTAATGTTACTATCTGTCATAAATTCCCATACTGTATAGAATGGAATTAAGTTGACAGACCTAAATCCACCCTTGAAAATGGCATAAATTGGTACATCTTTAAATAAAATTATCCTTATAGTTATTAGAACATATACAAAAAATATTATGTATATAATTGATAATAATAATTTTTCTGAAGTTCTACACATGTCTTTTTTCAATAATAACACCTTCTCTCTTCTAATATTTTAATAATGCCAACAAGTGTTTAAGATGCCTTTAAAATTTTCTTAAATTTTCCTTAAGTGTTAAATTAAAACATATTAAAAAGGTCTATACTTTAAAATATAGACCTTCATAAATTTCATTATAGATACATTTTATTAAATGACAAACAATTTAAGTGTAGAACAAACAATAACCAAAGTTAAAAGTAATCTAGCATATAAAAAATTTTTTTCTTTAAGCATAACTCCTGCAACTCCAAGTATAAAAAAGAGAGATGCAATAAATTTACCAAGAATATTATTACTTGGATAAGAACTAAAATACATGAAACAAAGTACAAATGTATATACACCTATTGCATTAAATACAATTGTGTTAGATGCTATCTTGCCTTTATTAAAAAAGAAACAGAATATTGATACTAAATCTAAAAACAAAAATACATAAAACATGACTTTTAAAACGCCCATACTTATACCCCCTAAAAAATTTAATTATAATATCTGCTTTATTTCATACAATTCTCAATATACCCAATATAAACTTATAATCTTAATATAATAATAGTATAAGTTTATATTATTGGTTTATTACATCTTATATTTACATTACTGGTTTATTACTTCATATTCATACATATTATAATCACATTCATACATATTTAAAGACTCATATGTTGCTTTTGCATTTATGTTTTCTTTTTCTACATATAATCTCATGCCAACAATATTTTCATCTCTATCACACATATTTTTTATATGATTAAATAAATAATTAAAGATGTTCTTTCTTCTATACTCTTTCTCTACATATACACTCTGAATCCAAAGAAAGTTTCCATTTCTCCAATCACTCCACTCATATGTATACATAATCTGTGCAACAACCTTATCAAATACTGTATATACATAGTATTTTCCTTTTCTTTCATCTAATAACAGCGCCCTTACACCTTTAGTTAAAACATCCATGTCAAGTTCTTTTCCTTCTGTTTCTTTAGCTAAATTATAATTAAATCTCGCTATTATATCCAAATCATCTAAACGGGCTTCTCTTATCTCTATCAGTTCTTCATTTTCATATAATTCTATATAGTCCTTTTGTTCCATACTTATTCCCCCATATCTATTTTACGTATTACATTAATCTCTTTGTAATAATACATTATAAAAATTTTTCTAGTTTCATAAATGCATAATCGAAGGTAGATTCTAAGTTACCATTATTTTTTCCCCCACCTTGAGCTAAAACCTGACTTCCTCCACCTTTACCATCTATAAGACTTATTGCATCCTTCAATAAACTTCCCATATTAACAGCCTTCAAATTTTTAGAACATGCAAAAATCAAGTTTATTTTTTCTTCAAATCTAACAGCTAATAATGCAATTTTATTTTCATCTTCTGTAATTTTATTTGCAATTTTATTTACATATTTTAAATCTTCTTCATCATAAATTTTTTTAACAACTGAAATATTTCCAATCTTATTTGCATTTTCAACCATTTCTTTAACTTGATACTTAGCTACTATTTCTTCAAGTTTTCTTTTTTTACTTAGAGAATCTTCCACTTTCTCATTTAAATTTACAATTCCATTTATAGCATCTTCTTCACTACAACTTAAATATCTACAGATTTTAGTTAAATATATATCCCTTTTTAATACTTCATCTACAGCTCTTTTACCAGCCAAAAACTCTATTCTTGTACTAGACTTATGCTTCTCCCATTTCTTTATTTTTATCATTCTAAGCTCACTTGTTGATGTTGGATGTACTCCACAACACGCATTTGTATCTAAGTCACCTATTTTTACTACCCTTATTTCTTCATTTGTGTTTGGTAAAGCACGTCTTAACCAAATTTTTTTTAATTCTCTTTTAGTTGGAAGTAATGTTTCTACTTGTATATTCTGATGAATAATTTCATTGGCAAGCAACTCTATCTCTCTAATTTTTTCTTCATCTAAATTACCCTCTATATCCACTGTGCTGTACTCATTACCTAAATGAAAACCCGTTGTATTTGCATTAAAAGTCTTAAAAAAACATCCTGAGAGTACATGTTGTCCAAAATGTTGATGCATACCATCTTCTCTTCTATCCCAATCAATACTACACTTTACCTTATGTATCTTTATTGGTTTTTTATCTAATATATGATATACTTTTTTATCTTCTTCATATACACTTATTACTTCATAATTATCTATTTTTCCTAAATCTCCAAATTGTCCTCCTCCACCAGGGAAAAACGCTGTTTTATCCAACAAAACATGAAACTTATTTTCTATTTCTCTTATCTCAATTATTTCTGCTGTAAAATCTCTTATATACTGATTTGTATAGTATAACTTTTCCATTATGATTTTATCTCCATTTCCTTTATTCTAAACTGCCTTATTGTTTAAATATACACATATTTTAGGTTAAGTTTAAAGTAATTACACCAGATAGAGCTTAACCTATTTTTTAATAGTAATCTTCTACTATATTTTAACATATAGATATTAATGTTAACAAATTTATAATTATATATTATTTTAAATATTCAATAATATAAAGTATATTAACATTGCTTTTTTAAAAACTTTAGTATAAAATCATATTAAATAAATTTTCTGAAATGATAGAATATTGCAATCTATAAAAAACATATTTAATAACATATAGCATTGTATTATAAATATATCGTTTTATTTTGTAGGGGGAGTGATTTAAAATGCCAATAAAACCAAGAAAAATATCTATTGTAGGTTCAGGTCATGTTGGTTCACACTGTGGATTTAGTTTGATAACTCAAGGAGTTTGTGATGAACTCTTTATGATTGATATTGATGAAGCTAAAGCAAAGGCTCAAGCTTTAGATTTAGCTGATGCGGTTTCCTATCTTCCACATAAAGTACATATAGAAAAAGGAACTTTTAATGATTGTAAGGATTCTGATATTGTAGTGATAAGTGTTGCAGATTCTTCAGAAGGTCCTTTACGCAGACAAAACACAACTAGGTTAGACTTACTAAAACCAACTATTGGGATGATAAAATCTATAGTAAAACCTATAATTGATTCTGGATTTGATGGTATATTTATCGTTATTTCTAATCCAGTTGATGTAGTTACAAATTATATCTGGGAAAAGTCTGGTTTCCCTAAAAACAGAGTTATTGGAACTGGAACAGCTTTAGACTCAACAAGACTTAGAAGACTCTTATCTGAAGAAACTGGAATCGCTCAACAATCAATACAGGCTTACTCAATGGGTGAACATGGAGATTCTCAAATAGTTCCTTGGTCTCATGTTTCAATTGGTGGCAAACCAATTTTAGATATGATGAAGGATAATCCAGATACTTATGGCAAATTAGACTTACCATCAATAGTTGAAAAAAACAAGAAAACAGGTATAGGCATAATAAATGGCAAAGATTGCACAGAGTTTGGAATAGGAACTGCTTTAGTAGAAATTGTAAAGGCTATACTACATAATGAGAAAAAGATTTTACCAGTCTCTACATTATTAGAAGGTCAATACAATGAAGAAAATGTATTTGCAGGTGTTCCTTGTATTATAGGAAAAAGTGGGATTGAGGGAATTGTTGAAATCAATTTAACTAATGATGAGCAAGAAGGATTTAGTAAATCTTGTTCTGTTTTAAGAGACCATATTGCACTTTCAAAGACTATTTAGTTTTAAATCTATACGATTTATTCTTTAATTAACTTATTTAGATACTCTATAATTATTATAGAGTATTCTCATATGTATACATAAAACAAATTGTAAGGAGATGTTAAATTTGTCAATAAAACCAAGAAAAGTATCAATAATAGGAACTGGTCATGTCGGTTCACATTGTGGATTTAGTTTAATAACTCAAGGTGTTTGTGATGAACTACTGATGATTGATATAGATGAAAATAAAGCAAAGGCTCAAGCTTTAGATTTATCAGATGCAGTTTCTTATCTTAAACATGCTACAAAAATAAAAAGTGGAACACTTGATGATTGTAAAGATTCTGATATTGTAGTAATAAGTGCAGGTCCATTACCTGAAAAAAATCAGACTAGATTGGATACTCTTGAGTCTACAGTCAACATTGTAAAAACAATTGTAAAACCTATTGTTGATTCTGGATTTGATGGTATATTTATTGTAATTTCAAATCCAGTTGATATAATTTCTGATTATATTTGGAAAGTTTCTGGATTTTCTAAAAATAAAGTTTTGGGTACAGGCACTGCACTCGATTCTTCGAGACTTAGAAGGCTTTTATCTGAGGAAACAAATCTTCCTCAACAATCAATACAAGCTTATTCTATGGGTGAACATGGAGATTCTCAGATGGTTCCTTGGTCTCATGTTTCAATTGGTGGTAAACCATTATTTGATATTATGAAAGAAAATCCTAACACTTATGGAAAATTAAACTTAGATGAATTAACTGAAAAAACAGCTAGAGCTGGTTGGGATGTACTTTATGGCAAAGGTTCTACTGAATTTGGTATTGGTACTGCTTTAACAGAAATAGTAAAGACAATTTTTCATAATGAAAGAAAAATCCTTCCTGTTTCTACTTTATTAGATGGTCAGTATGGGCAAAAAGATGTGTTTGCTGGTGTTCCTGCCATAATTGGCATAAATGGAGTTGAGTCTATAGTAGAAATTAATTTAACTGATGATGAACAAAAAAAATTCAATAAATCATGTACTATTTTAAAAGAATACATTAAAATTGCTAAGGATATTTAGATTAATACCATATTAGAATACATATTTAAGTTAATAGCATATTTTAAGTGTATCTCAAATTTAATATTGAAAGCAGGTAAATTTCTTATGATAAAAAATTATCTTAATAAACCTTAAATTTAAATCATAAATACCTGCTTTTATCTTTCAATATTAAAATATTAATTTATCTTTTCCCATCAAATTTTATAACTTTACTTTTTTTCTTTGTATTTTGAGATAGGAGTCCATTTTTCAATCCCATCAATAATTCTAGGTCTTCTGGATAAAGACTTATTCCTATATCTCCTAAATTTGATACTATATTGTCTGTGTTCATTATTTTGTTTTCTATCAGTAATTCGACTGCTTTTTTTAAATATACTGGACTTACACCCTTCATTTTATCTAATGGTTCTTCTATTAACCATCCTCGTTTATCCATTTCGCTCATAAGATAATTATACTTTTTATAGCTTATCTCACCTAAATTGTATGCTCTAAAAATCATAACAGATATAGGTACAATCCATTTTTGCTTTAGTTCTACATAATAATCTAGGTCTTCTGGATAAACCAAGTCTTCTAAAAAAGTCTCTCTTGGAAGCAAAAATGCACAGGCATATTCATCTGCTAAGAATTGCTTATTTGGTATTCCCAATTGACTTGATATTATATATCCAAGCTCATAGGCTAAATCATAGTTTCTAATTGATGCTGATTTTTTATCATTCCCAAGAGATATTAGATATTTAGTTTCTTTACCTATTCTCTGTTTTTGAGTAAATACGGTTGCTCCTTTTCTATCTACATTCATTCCTGATATTATAATCCCATTAGCCTCTAATAAACTTACCATATTTACTATTGGATTGTTGTTTAAATTCCAAAGTTCTCTAGTCTTATTAGCAAGACTTTCTATATCATTTATATTAACATCCTTAATTAGTTTTCTATTTGGTAAGTTTTCTTTTGGAAATTTTATATAACTTTCCATAAACGAGTATATTTTATGAATGATTATTATTTTTTCTCTATAAGAAATTTCCTCCACTCTAGGAAGTTTAGATTGAGGATTAAAATGACTATCTTCCACAATAACATTTATACTTTCGTTTTTATAAAAATACTCTTTTGGGAAGTTTAATATATTTGATAATTTTAATGCATTTTCAATATTTGGAACATACTTATTTTCTTCAAAAGCTTGTAAATCTTTTTTATTTATTTTAGTTTCTTTAGATAACTGCTCTAGAGTTTTAGCTCTAAAAACTCTAGCTGATTTTAATCTTTTTCCATTAAAGTCTTTTAAATTCATTTGTTTTCTCTCTTTCAAAAATTAAATTCTTTAGTCATACAAATATAAATTATAACATTACAATTAATAATTTATCATATTATTGGCAAAAAAACAAAAGATGAAAACATAAATTTATATTTCCATCTCTAATCTGAATATATGATATAACTAGTTTTAATTATTTAAAAAGCTCTAAATATTCTCCATATCCTAATTCTTCCATGTCTTTTTTAGGTATAAACTTAAGAGAAGCAGAATTTATACAATACCTTAAACCTCCAAGTTCCTTTGGCCCATCATCAAAAACATGACCTAGATGAGAATTTCCTTTAGCACTTCTTACTTCAACCCTATACATGCCTTGTGAAAAATCACTTCTTTCAATTATAGACTTATCTATAACTGGCTTTGCAAAGCTAGGCCATCCACATCCTGCATCAAATTTATCCTTTGAAGAAAATAAAACCTCTCCACTTACTATATCCACATAGATACCTTCTTCATTATTATCATAATATTCATTTTCAAAAGGTACTTCTGTCATGTCATTTTGAGTAACTTCAAATTGAATAGGAGTTAAAGTCTTTTTTAACGCTTCCCTATCTACATTATTTCCATCCCAATAACTTTTTACAAAATTATATCTTCCTGAACCTTTATAATACATATTATAATTTAATGGTCTTTTTTTATAATAATCTTGATGATTTTCTTCTGCTTCGTAAAATTTAGTTGCTGGAATTATTTCAGTAACTATTTTACTATCAAATATTTTACTATTTTCTAAGCTTTCTTTTGACTTCAAAGCTGTATTTTTTTGCTCTTCATCATGATAAAATATAGCAGTTTTATATTGAGTTCCTCTATCACCAAATTGTCCACCATCATCCGTAGGATTAATTTGTTTCCAAAATATATTTAAAAGTTCATCATAACTTATTATATTATCATCATAAGTTATTTGAATAGCTTCAACATGGCCAGTTGTTCCTGAACATACTTCTTGATATGTAGGATTTTCAACATGACCAGATGTATATCCAGAAACTACTTTTATAACTCCATCATATTTATCAAAAGGTTTTACCATACACCAAAAACACCCACCTGCAAAAGTAGCAAGTTTTATCATTTTCATCACTCCTTAAAAAAATTATATTTTATTTATTCCCTAAGAAGTAACTTAATAATCTTGTATTTTATTATTTTTTACTTTATTTAGAAAATACTATATGATATTAAAGTATTTAAAATTGCAAAATCTTTTATCAAAATTATAAACTATAAAAATTTTCTACTTATAAATATAATGAAAAACTATACCTAATTTTTATAAAAACCTTTTTTATTTATCCATTCAAATGCATCTTTTATATCACAGTTTTCACCTAGAGATATTAAATATTCTAGTGAATCACAATCATCCATAGCTACATCTCTCTCCATTTTAGGATTTAACCTATAGTAATTATCTCCAAGAAGTTTTTGAGAAAATAGTTGACTCATTTGAGAGTTCCCTTCTAGTGTAACAGATATAATTGGTAAGTCTGGCTCCTTATTGATTATCCAGTCAATAGCTCCCCATTCAGTTGTATCTGTCTTTATACTATTATATACATATCCAGTCCCTATAGAAAAAAGTCTTGTATTTTTATAATTTAGCTTAAGTCCACTGTCAATTGAATAAACTATACATGCTAAACTTGGGTCAGTTGCTATTATACCACCATCAACATGACAATTATAGGTTGGAAAGAATACTGGTGCAGCACTACTTGCCATTGCTACATCCACAACTTTACTAGTTTTATTAAGAGAATTTGGCATATTATTATAAAATACAGGCCTCCATGAATGTTCTTCATTACCTATATAAAAGCTTGGTACCATGACTAATTTACTTAAATCTTTCAATTCTAAGTCTTCTGGAAATATACTTAGTAAAATTTCCTTTAAATTTTTATTTTCATACTTTGGTCTGAGCATTTCTGCATAACTTTTGTTGAAAATATACTTTGAATTTTCAATTGAATAGAGAGTCTTTATCTCTTTTGGGCTTACACCATATGCAAGCCCTAATGCAATCAAACTTCCTGTAGATGTTCCTCCAAACATATTTATGTTATTTAACAAACTTGGATACTCCTCTACTATTCTCTCAAGTATGGATATACTTAATGCTCCCTTTAATCCACCACCATCGAATGTTAATATATTAAAATTCGAATTTTTCATATATACATACCCCCATATAAAATGCCTTATATATTTTAAATTTTAGTTAAAATAATTACACTATAATATATATATATTATGCAAATTCTATATTACAAAGTTCCTCTTTCTATAATTAAATTCAGTATCCTGCACTATTAAAACTATACTTTTTATTTGTTTGTACTATACACATATTTTAAGTATTATAAGTTTAAAAGTATGATTTATTATAAATAATTGATTAAAATAATATATACTTTAGTAATAGACCATAAAAATATAAATAAGGGTTGACCTTATACAAAGCCACCCCTTATTTATGTTAATTATAATTAATCTTAATAATACTTTGATTATAAAATTTATACCTTATCAGCTAAGCGTATTTTCTTTATCCTAATATTTTTTTCATATCTTCTTCTGGAGTAGATATAGGAGTTAAAGCAAATTTCTCAACCAATATATTCAATACATTTTCAGACAAGAACGCTGGTAAAGAAGGTCCTATATAGATATTTTTTATACCTAAGTAAAGCAATGTAAGAAGTACACAAACAGCTTTTTGTTCATACCATGATAGAACTATGCTAAGAGGTAATTCATTTACATCACATTCAAAAGCATTTGCCAATGAAATAGCCACTTGAATTGCACTGTAAGTATCATTACATTGTCCCATATCCATTAAACGTGGTAAACCACCTATTTCTCCAAGATTTAAATCATTAAATCTATATTTTCCACATGCAAGAGTCAATATAACAGTGTCTTCAGGAGCTTGTTTTACAAATTCAGTATAATAATTTCTTCCAGGTTTTGCACCATCACAACCACCAACTAATAAAAAGTGTCTTATGGCACCATTTTTTACAGCTTCTACTACTGTATCTTGTACAGATGAAACTGTTCCTCTTGCAAAACCAGTAGTTAGCATATCACCTCCATTTATTCCAGTCATATGCATATCTTCTTTATATCCTCCAAGTTCAAGTGCTTTTTCTATTACACTAGAAAAATCTTTATCTTCTCCAATATGAACCATACCAGGATAAGCAACCACTTCTGTAGTAAATACTCTATCTCTATAACTATCCTTAACAGGCATTAAACAGTTTGTCGTAAATAGTATTGGAGCAGGTATATTGTCAAATTCTTTTTGTTGATTTTGCCATGCTGTACCAAAATTTCCTTTTAAGTGCTTATATTCTTTTAATTTTGGATATGCATGTGCTGGTAATAATTCTCCATGAGTGTATATGTTTATTCCCTTATCTTTTGTTTGCTCTAGCAATTTGTGTAAATCATAAAGGTCATGCCCTGTAACTACAATAAATGGACCTTTTTCAATTTTCATAGGTACTTGAGTTGGCTCTGGTGTTCCATAAGTTTCGGTATTTGCTCTATCAAGTAATTCCATACATTTTAAGTTTATTTCCCCAGTTTTCATTACAAATCCTAAAAGTTCATCACTAGATAAGTCTTCTCCAACTGCTATTAACCCTTCGTAGAAAAAGTCATTCACTTCTTTATCTGTATATCCAAGTACCATTGCATGATAAGCATAAGCAGCCATCCCTCTTAATCCAAATAAAATTAATGATTTTAATGAACGTATATCTTCATTATCATTCCATAAATTCTTCATATCATAGTTATCATTTCTACTACAAGTTGTTGAGCAATCTGAACATCTAGGTACAAGTTCACTTTTTGCTAGTTCAGTTTTTTCAATTTGTCTTTTTATAGCTTCATCATCAAAACTTACATTTGTTACAGTAGTAAACAATCCTTCTATCATAACTTTATCTGTTTCTCTTGTTGGTCTATTTTTATTTCCAACAGTTGCTCTTGAAAGTCCAATTAATACTCCTGTAAGTTCATCTTGTAAATTAGCTGTTCCCCCTTTTTTACCACAAGCTCCATTTATAGTACATCCTTTACCACCAACTGTCTGTTCACATTGAAAACAAAACATATTCTCCATCTTTTATTCCTCCCATTTAATTTTATTTATTAAAATTTATTAAATTGTTTACGATTTACTTAATTAGATTTCTCCATCTACTATTTTCCCATCTACAGATATAGTAATTACTTGCCATGGTATCATCTTTCCACTATTTTGTAGGGCTGTTTTAACTGCATTTACGATACCACCACAACAAGGTACCTCCATACGTGTTACCACTATATTTTTAATATCATTTAATCTTAAAATTTCTGTAAGTTTTTCAGCATAATCAACTTCATCAAGTTTAGGGCAACCAATTAATGTAACCTTATTTTTCATAAATTTATTATGGAAATTTCCATATGCATATGCTGTACAGTCTGCTGCTATTAAAAGACTTGCATTCTTTAAATATGATGCATTAGCAGGTACTAGTTTTATTTGCACTGGCCACTGATTAAGCTGAGACTCTTGTGCCTCCATTACTATATTGTTATTTGTAGATATAGTATCTAAATCTTGTCTTTTTATAGACTTAGACTGAGAACCTGGACATCCACATGCTAAATTTTCTTTTTGTGCTCTCTTTGCTTCCATATTTGCTTTTACTGCTTCTTCATCATATTCTGCAGCCTCTCTATTTTCAAATGAAATTGCATTCGTTGGACAAGTTGGTAAACAATCTCCTAAACCATCGCAATAATCGTCTCTTAAAAGTTTTGCTTTTCCATTTACCATACCTATAGCTTCTTCATGACAAGCTTCAACACATAATCCACAACCATTACATTTTTCTTCATTAATTTTAATTATTTTTCTAATCATTTATATCACCTCATAAAATTTTTTTGTTTAAAATACTACTTTACTAGATATTTATTTTTAAGACATAGGTCTTTTTTATTTTAGATTTTTGTATCAGGATTTTTATATCTCCTTGCTTTTATAAATTTAGTATAGTACAATGAAAAGAAATTATCGGTTGCATATGCAACAAGGAAGTGATTATTTGAAAAAATTTTTAGAAAAACATATAAATCTATTAAGAAGGATTTCTCTGTTTGAAGGGATTAAAGATGATGAACTTGAAGCAATGTTAGAATGTTTGGGTGTTACTGATAAGACTTATCCAAAAGATGACATAATATTTTCTGTAGGAAATGAAGTGACTTCTATTGGAATTATGCTTAAGGGAAGTGCACACATAATAAAAGAAGATATTGAAGGTAATAGAAATATTGTGGCTGAACTTTTACCTGGTGATTTATTTGGAGAGGTGTTTGCTTGCACTAGACTACATAAAAGTACTGTAACAGTAGTGACAACATCTTCATGTGAAGTTCTATTTATAAAGTTTAAAAGTGTGACTGGTATTTGCTCGTCTACATGTGAATTTCACAATAGACTTGTTGAAAATATGTTACAATTAATAGCTGAAAAAAATATTTTACTTCATAACAAAATAGAGTTGCTTTCTTGTAAAACAACTCGTGAAAAATTGCTCATGTACTTTTCAAATCAAATAGAGAGAACAGGTAACTATAAGTTTACAATCCCTTTTTCAAGAAATGAAATGGCTGACTTTTTATGTGTTGATAGAAGTTCTATGTCAAGAGAACTTGGAAAAATGAGAGATGAAGGTCTATTATCTTTTAACAAAAATAAGTTTGAAATCTTTTGTTTCCAAAATAAGTTTGATATTTAAACTTATATGATTCAATACACATAATTTTAATTAATTCAAATTATAGGCATTACGTCTAAATCTAGAATTTATATTTTTACTCAAAAAGTTAATAGATATCTTAATTATATAAATTAAGATATCTATTAATTTTGTATGTTAATTAGCTTACTTTTATGAAAGTATCTCATATGTCTTAAGACATACTTCAATTATATGTTTTTAATTAAATACTTCTTCTTTCCTAATAATATTTAAAAATTTTGCCGTTCTTTCATTTTTTGGATTATTAAATATTTCATCAGGAGTTCCTTCTTCAGCTATCACACCATTATCCATAAATATAATTTTATCAGCAACTTCTTTTGCAAAATTTATTTCGTGAGTCACAATAAGCATTGTTATTCCATCTTTTGCAAGCGATTTTATAACACTTAAAACTTCTCCAACAAGTTCTGGGTCAAGTGCAGATGTTGGTTCATCAAATAATATTACATTTGGATTTACTGCCATCGCTCTAGCTATACCTATTCTTTGTTGCTGACCTCCAGATAACTTTGATGGATAAAAATCTTTTCTATCTAACATCCCAACTTTTTCTATTAATTTTATCGAAATTTCTCTAGCTTCTTGTTTACTCTTTTTATGTACCGCTATCAATGCTTCCATTACATTTTCTAATGCTGTTTTATTTTTAAATAGGTTATAATTTTGGAATACCATAGATGTATGTTTTCTTAAATTTGCTATATCCTTTTTTGTTGCTTTTTCTACATCTACTTTTACATCTCCAATCATTATTTTTCCTTTTGTAGGCTCAACTAAATAATTTAAACATCTAAGTAACGTAGATTTACCTGTTCCAGATGGACCAAGTATAGCTACTACTTCACTTTGATTTATTTCTAAATTTATACCTTTAAGAACTTCTGTACCTTTAAAACTTTTATGTAAATTCTCTACTTTTATCATCAGTATCCACCTTTTTTAATAAATATAATAGACTAATCATATATTTGATACTAAAATTAATATGTTAATTTGAAATCTAAAAATAACTTAGTCATTTTATTTTTAAATAGAATATATTCTTATAATTATAATCTAACATTGACAAAGATAATCTACTGCAAGTTGTGCAAATAATGAAGATGCTGTGCTTAAACATTTTTCATCTATATTAAACTTGTTATTATGAAGTCTGTAATTTATATTTTTTTCTTTATTTCCTACCCCTATATACATAAATAAACTAGGTCTTTCCTTCATATAAATAGCAAAATCTTCACCTGTCATTGCTGAAAAATCAATCATTTCAATATTTTCATCTCCAAGTATTTTTAAAGCACTTTTTCTTCTAAGATAATAACGCTACTATCGTTCCTATAATTAATGAAAATATCAGTGAGCTTATTGCTAAAATCACAGTTACATTGAATGATTTCATTATTATTTGAAATAATTCCAAAAAATATTTCATGTTAAAAATCATAAAATAAGTCCCCCTCACTTAATGTTGTTTTTTGCAAACTTTTGTCACATATTAAATTATAATAGAATTTTATTTATTTTTCCAATAGAAAAAAACTATTTCCTTACCCACTTATATAGCCCTTTTTAATATCAAATTTATTTAATATAATTGGGCTGTCTAACTCGTTTTTATAAAATTAAAACATATGAAAAAGTTGTAATATAGATATTTACATATCATTACTGCTATTGCAAATCAACCTCCGTGGAAGACTGTATATTAATCAATAAAAAATTAGATACGAAAAAATTTAGTAAAGAATTAAATATATCTCGTGTATCATTTACTTCAGAAGAATTATTATGGATGTAGTGATGGAACGAATACTGGATATATTAAAATAAAGACTGAGTATATATTAAATATTTTATTACCATATACTAAACATAAATATAGAGTTATCGAAACATCATGTCTAAATTTACTATAATTGACATAGTGTGCCTCCTAAATAATTAAATCATTATCTTCTTTTATCTTTATTGCCTTCTTAAATCCGTCTGAAATCACAAAACTCATAAGAGCAACCACAAAATATACAAGAGTTGGGACTGTGAAGTAAAATCCGAATCCTAAATCTAGGAACCTCATTCCTGTTCCAGTAGTACCGAAAGTTGAACTAAATTCTATAACAGAATTTAAAAGTAAAAGATAGCCAATAAGTCTAAATCTTTTTGCATTTTCATTTATGAATAAGCTATATTCAGAACTATTTAATATTTCTAACAATGACTTTACTATAATAAAATATGATACAACCAAAGAAAACCTTAACATACCAGATATAAAACTTTGTATAGTTGCTTCACCACTAAAACAAATATAACTAAAGCCTTTAATTCCTCCTACAGAAAGTACTAATGCTAAAAGAAAAAATAAAATTTGTAATATACCATTTAATAGATTTTTTATAAATTTATCAGACACTATATCAACTCCTTTAAAATATTTTATATATTATATACTACATCATACAATATCGTTTTTCAATAATTTTTTTATAATAAAAGATATATTTTTATT
Source organism: Clostridioides sp. ES-S-0010-02 (assembly GCA_020641055.1). Taxonomy (NCBI): domain Bacteria; kingdom Bacillati; phylum Bacillota; class Clostridia; order Peptostreptococcales; family Peptostreptococcaceae; genus Clostridioides; species Clostridioides sp. ES-S-0010-02. The sequence continues at coordinate 1,934,804 of CP067345.1, read as the reverse complement.
GTTAAAAATATAAAATATTTTAATTTCCTAAGTAAATATTTTAAGAGTAATTAAAATTATCTGTTGTTAGTGTAAGGTTTCTGATAATTAACACTATGAATATCTATATCTAGATTCCAATTTAAAAATTATTAATATCTATATTAAAATTTATTAGATAAAAACCTAAATATAGTCACTAATTTTAAGTTATAATAAGTATATTAAAATCAATAAAAGGGAGTTTTAAATTTGAATGCTGAAAAAATAAATCAATATATTAGGTCAGTTAAACTAAACAGAAAAGGTATACATAGTATAAATGAATATCCATTTAATCTACCAATAGTAAAAAACTTATATCAACTTGAGTTTCATAAAAACGTAACTTTTATAATTGGTGAAAATGGAAGTGGAAAATCAACATTATTAGAAGCAATAGCTATTGAATATGGATTCAACCCTGAAGGTGGTACAAAAAACTTTGGCTTTAGTACTTATAATAGCCACTCTGAACTTCATAAATATATAACAATCACAAAAGGACCTAAAAAACCTAAGCAAAATTTTTTCTTGAGAGCTGAATCTTTTTATAATGTAGCTACTGCAATAGATAAAGCTTCTAGGTTTTCGTCAGGAGTAAAAACTATAAACTATTATGGAGGAGTATCATTGCATGAACAATCTCATGGTGAATCATTCTTCTCATTATTTATTCATAAATTTTCTAAAGAAGGAATATATATATTAGATGAACCAGAGGCAGCACTTTCACCTGCTAGACAGATGGCTTTTATAACAAGATTACACGAATTAGTAACCCAAAATTGCCAATTCATCATAGCAACACACTCACCCATATTAATTTGTTATCCTAATTCAATCATCTATGAAATAAATGAGAATGGCATTAATAAAGTTAAATGCGAAGATAGTGAAAATTATCAACTTACTCAAGATTTTTTAAATCATAAAGAAAAATTCTTAAACATGTTAATTGATTAGTAATCCATAAGACAAACTTTTTAAAATAAAAATTTAAACTTCTAACTATCTCAATTTTTTATTTTATAAGTATATACATAAAAAGACTATATTAAATTAGTTATAATACAAATTTAATGTAGTCTTTTACAAAGTTCATTTTACATCTTAGTATAAATTATAATTTATAATTAATCTACTTCCATATTAAACTTTAATGCTCCTGTAGGACATACCATTACACAAGGTGCATCCATACCCCACTCATTTCGTTCAACACAACCATTACACTTGTTTGCTTTACCATCATTTCCATAAATCAAAGCTCCATATTCACAAGTTTTTTCACAAAGTTTACATCCTATACAATCTTGATTATCTAATATGACAAATTTATTTTCTTTTTTAAAACAATCTTTAGGACATACATCTACACATTTTGCTTCATCACAATGAACACATGATAATGAAAAATATTCTACCTTTTCTTTTTCTTCCACTGTAAATACATGTCTAAAAAATTCACCCTTATCTATGTCATTATCATTTTGGTCTATACAAGCAAGCAAACAAGCCCCACATGCTGTACATAACTCTTTATTGAATTCAAATAAACTTTTCATTATATCCCCCCAATTATTTATTCACTTTTTCAATCTTACACTTACAACTTCTATATGCAGGGAATCCACTATAAGGGTCAAAATTATCACAGATGATACTATTTACATCAGCTTCTCTATATCCATGATACATATGTATGTTTTTATATAAAACTCTATCAGTAACATTGACCTTGACATTCAAACTTCCTATTTTAGTAGTTATTTTTATATAATCTCCATTATTAATACCTAAGTCTTTTGCATCTAAACTAGAAATGTCACAACTAGCCTCATTTTTTAATATTCTCGAAAGCTTAACATCATGAAGTCTTGAGTGTAATGCATTTGGAATTCTTGCACCTGATGTTAATAGGTAATTATACTCATCTATATCATCATTAAATTCTTTGTATGTTGGTAATGTATCTAATCCAAAATCTTTATATTTTTCAATAATTGTAGATTTTAATTCAAACTTAGATGTACTAGTATCATAACCTTCCATTGTATACGAACCTACCTCATATGATTTAAAATCTTTACATTTCAATGGTGAATCACTTTCTTTAAGTTCATCTACATCTACACAAGTTCCTTTAAACATATGTCTTATACTTGCTTCATAACCTGCTTTTAAGAAATCATCATCTATGTCCATAACATTTGCTAAGTCAGAAAGTATTTCTACATCTGATTTTGAATCATATAATGTATCAATTACTTTTTTCGTATATGTAATATATCCACCTGGATAACTCTTACATTCTTCTCTTTCAAAAGATGTGCATGCAGGTAAAAGTATATCTGCATATTTTGATGCATCTGTCATAAATAAATCTATATTGACAAAGAAATCTACAGTGTTTAGAGCGTTAAAAAGCCTACCTGAATTAGGAAACATTCTAGCATTTATACCATGACAAAACAATGCTTTTATTTCATAAGGTGTCTTTTCTTCTATTTGTCGAGTTAAATCCATAGCTTGAAATTGATTTACCATTTCATTCCAAAGAGGAAATCTTTCCCCACCAATTCTTTCATTTATATTTTTAGGTAGCACTTCTTTTACAAACTCTTTTTCTAATGTTTGAAATCCTCCTACCTTACCAGCAAAATAATCTTGTTTTGGTATGTTACCTCCAATTTTATCATAATTACCTGTTATAGCAGATAGAGACATCATTGCCCTATAATTTTGAAATCCATTTTGGTGATGAACTACTGGAGCAGCACTTTCATTTATACAAAATGGACCTTTCGATAACATCTCTACAGCTTTTACTATATCATCTTTAGAAACCCCTGTAATTTTGTTGACAGTATCTAAATCAAATAATTTTACATATTCCTTGTATTCATCAAACCCATGTACATGTTTTTCTATGTATTCTTTATCTATCAAATCTTTTTCTATAAATAAATTAGCCATTCCTAGAGCTAAAGCTCCATCAGTACCAGGCTTAACTCTCAAGTGCAAATCTGATATTTTTTGAGTTGTTGGTGTTATCCTAGGGTCTACAATTATAAATTTTAAACCTTTTTCCTTTAGTTTACTTAAATTTACACTATTTAAAAATTTAGAGTAGTATGGATTAAACCCCCAACCTAAATAAGTATTTGCATTTTCCATATCCTGCATTGTAAAATTTCTCCCAGTTGCAACATTTCCAGCCATCTGTGCTGATGTTGAACAGGAGCTTGATTCTGTACCATAATTAGGAGAACCAAATGAAGATGCAAACCTTTGTAAAAACGGTCTATACCACTTTCCATACCCTGTAAAAAATGCTACATGTTTTGCTCCATATTCGTCTTTTATTTTATTTAATTTTCCCCCTATTTCACTATAAGCTTCTTCCCATGATATTGGCTTAAACTTTCCTTCACCTCTTTTTCCAATCCTCTTCAGTGGTGTTTTTATTCTATCTTCTCGATACATATATTCTCTATTACAAAGCCCCTTTGTACACAACAACCCTCTGTTCATTGGATGCTCTTTTGTTCCTTCTATTTTTATTACTTTGCCATCTTTGACATATGCATCAATTCCACAATGAATTCCTGGAGAACAAATATCACATAAAGTCTTCTTTATTTCTATTCCTGTTTCCTTACATGGTATCTTAGCCTTAATCAATTTATAACTATCCATATCAATATCTTCCTTTCCCAATGATAAATATAAAACACTATAATTATTATACATTCTTTTAATTTAAATATCATAAACTTAAAATATGTTTTTAATAATTAAATTTTATATACATTTATAAACTACTTAAATCATTATTTTTCACTCCTAGTTTACAGGAGATTACAATAAAAATCTAATAGCAAATTGTTATTTATATATATTTTGCAATAGATAAAAGCTATTTATATATGCTTTAATTTAAACACTGTATTTAGAGTGTAAATTGAATAGATTTAGATTATAATATATACAGTGAGGTAAGGTGAATAAAATGAAAATAGATATGATATATAAATTAATCAAAAGAAATACAGAACCATCAAGATGGTCAAGAGGTATAAAATACTATAGTAATCAATTAGTTGATTATATAGACATTGATATTGATGACTTACAAAATAACTTGCTAACATTTCGTGGTGGAGTCAATTCTGAGGATAATTATAGCTTTTATTTTAATTCAATAACAATAGATATAAAACACTTTAAAATAATTGAAAGTGACTGTAGTTGTGTTGATTGTCAATCAAATATTACAAATCGAGGCATCTTTATATGTAAACATCTAGTTGCTATTGTGATAAAAAGCCTAAAGCAAATAAAAAGTAAAAATGACATTCCTCCTGTTCTAATAGATATATTAGATGATGATAAAGATAAACTTTCTAAGACTGATTCTAAAGTCGGCTTGGACTTAAGTAAACAACTACTTTCTTTTTTAAATGATACTAAAAAAGAAAGAGTCAATTTAGATGTATTATTAAACATTGATTCAAACAAAGCAATTGCTGAGTTTAAAATTGGAATCGATAAAATGTATGTTTTAAAAAATATCACTGAATTTGCATATTCAAAACTTAATGGATATGAATTGGAGTTTGGAAAAAAATTTATTTATAATCCTAACATCCATTATTTTGCTGATGAAGATGAGAAGTTAATAGATATGATAGAAGAATATGGAACAAATCTTTCATATAATTTTTCTTCGTCATACTCAAAAAAGTTCATGGAAATAAATATGAGTTCTCTGAAACAATTTTTGAATGCTCTTAAGGACAAGGATTTTACTCTAATTTTTTCTAAGAAAGAATATCATCCAAAAGTATCAAGTGATATTTTACCAATAAAATTTAATTTTAAAAATATAGAAGATAAAATTGTCTTATCCTCCAAAGACTTACTACCTGTTCCACTTAGTAGAAAAGGTGATGTACTTTTATATGAGAATAATATCTACTTATTGTCTCATAAAAAGGCTCGAGATTATTCAAAAATCTATCAAGTATTATCAAAATCTAAGGAATTAAAATTTGATAAAGAAGACTCTAAAGATGTTTTAGGGCTATTAGTGCCTAAATTAAAGTCAATATCCAAAGAAGTTTATTTGGATGAAAACATAAAAAATAATATAGCAAATAATTTTGAAACAGAGTTTTACTTTGATATAATTGGTGGCAATGTATGTTGCGACATAAAGTATATCTATGATGATGAAAGTGGTAAAAAATTTATACTTCCCAATATACAAAAGGAGGCTAAAATTGAAAATAAAATGCTTTCTTCACAATTTGTAAAAGAAAATAACAGATATACATTTAAAGGAACTGACTATGACCTATTTACATTTTTAGATTCACAGTTAGAATCTTTAAAGGAATTTGGAGATATCTATTATTCTGAAAAGTTTAAATTGAAGAAAATATATAATTCTTCATCAATTCAAGCTTCAATTAATCAAACTAATCAAAATTATCTAGAATTTAATTTTAATATATCTGATATAAATCCAAAAGAGTACAAAGATATTCTAAAAGCTCTCCAAGAAAAACGTACTTTTTATAAGCTAAAAGATGGAAGTTTTATAGACTTATCAGAAAAAGAAACTAAAGATTTTTTTGAACTGGTTGAAAATTTGGATGTAATTGATAAATCAAAAGATAATAAAATTCATAATAATAAAGCTCTATATATAAATGAAATGATAAAAGGTAAAGATTTAAAATTTATAACTGGTAAAAATGAATTAGAAAATACATGTGCTAAATTTAGAAATTTTAATGTTATAAATTCAGAAATTCCAAGTAATTTAAAAGCAAATCTACGTGACTACCAAATAAATGGTTTTAATTGGTTTAAAGTTTTAGATTTTTATAAATTTGGTGGTATATTAGCTGATGAAATGGGTCTTGGAAAAACAATACAAACTATTACATTTTTACTATCTGTATTCAATAAAAAAAGTATTATTGTTACGCCAACATCACTTATTTATAATTGGAAAAATGAATTTGAAAAATTTGCTCCAGATATAAAAGTTCTATTGATACATGGAAATAAAAAAGATAGAGAAAAGTGCTTTAGAGAAATAAACGATTTTAATGTAGTCCTTACAACATATGGTACTCTTAGAAATGACTTAGAAAAATATAATGAAATAATTTTTGATTATTGTGTAATAGATGAGGCTCAAAACATTAAAAATCCAGTGGCTTTAGTAACAGAAGCTGTAAAAAATATAAATGCAAAAAATAAATTTGCACTTACTGGTACACCTATGGAAAACAATTTAGTAGAGTTATGGTCTATATTTGATTTTATAATGCCTGGATATTTATATAGTAGAGGAAAATTTCAAGAGTTATTTATAAATAAAGAAGATAATGTTGAAAATTTAAAAAGACTTATAAAGCCTTTTATTCTTAGAAGAAGTAAAAAAGAAGTAATGAAAGAACTCCCAGACAAGATTGAGAAAAACTTTTTTGTTGAATTAAATAAGGAACAGAAAAAAATATATAGTGTGTATGCAAAAGATATACAAGATAAAATGAAAGATAAAAATCTTAAGAAAGATAAAATAGTTATTTTCTCTTATTTAACTAAACTAAGACAGCTTTGTTTAGACCCAAGTATAGTGGTAAAAGATTATAATAAAAAAAGTTCAAAAATAGAAACATGTCTAGAAATACTTAGAGATAGTATAAATGAAAATCACAAGATATTATTATTTTCACAATTTACATCTGTCCTTAAAAATATAGGCAAGGAACTTGATAAGTGTAAAATTGCATATCACTATATAGATGGTAAAACTAATGCTAAAGAAAGGCTTGAACTTGTAGATAAATTTAATAATAGTACTGACAAAAAAGTTTTTTTAATATCTTTAAAGGCAGGTGGTACAGGATTAAATCTTACAACTGCTGATATTGTAATTCACTTTGACCCATGGTGGAATCCATCAGTAGAAAATCAAGCTAGTGACAGAGCTCATAGATTCGGTCAAAAAAATGTAGTACAAGTTATAAAGTTAATTGCTAAAGGCACTATAGAAGAAAAGATAATAAAATTACAAGAAAATAAAAAAGAGCTTATAAATCAATTTATAAATGGAGAGCTTTCTAACGAAGGTGTATTAAGAAGTTTATCTGATAGTGAGATAATGGACTTGTTTAATTGAAGGTAAGATATATAGTAAGTAAAAATAAAATACTACTATGTTATTTGTAATTGATAAACAGGAGTTTCCTAAAATATAGGAGACTCCATAATATCTTAAGCTTTGCAAATTATATGTAAATCTTTCTTTGCTTATATATTAACCTTCTTTATAAATATACAATTAATCCAAACAATCCAGATAACACCATCATAAGTATAGGTCCAATCTTATATTTTCGTAAACAATACAATGAACAACAAAATAAAATAACAGCTATAATATCTATATTTTTGAAAATATTGGTAGTATAATAATTTGAAGAACCAAAAAATGTCAACAATATAATTGTAAATCCTGCTGAGATGATTAATCCTAAAGAGGATGCTTTCAGTCCATTTAAAATTTCAAAAACAAATTTCGAACTCTTATATTTTTTAAAAAATCCATATAAAAACATAGAAATAATTATTCCTGATATTATACAACCAACTGTTGCTGATATAGCACCCTCAATTCCTGCCACTTGCATACCAACAAAAGTAGAAGTATTAACAGCTAATGGACCTGGAGTCATTTGAGAAATTGTAATAATATCAGTAAAAACCTTTTGTGTTATCCATCCTTGCTTAAAAACTACCTGTTCCTGTATAATTGGAATAATAGCATAACCACCACCTATACTAAACATTCCTATTTTCAAAAACGTAAAGAATAAATTTATAATCATATACTCTCCCCCTTTTTTCGAAGTTGAATATATATAGCAAATAAACAAATCAAACAACTTAAAAGTAATACGAGTATTACATTAATTTTAAGGAAAGTACAAGCAATAAATGAAAATGGTACTAATAGATTTAATAACATTGATTTTTCATTAAGAATCATTTTATACATATCTATAGTCAAATCTACAATCAATGCAGCAACGCATGCCTGCATACCTTTTAAGATTGCAATTATATAAATATTTGAAGAAAACGCAACATACCACCTTGAAACAAGTCCTAAAATTACTATAGGAGGTATAATTGAACAAATACAACTGATAATTACTCCTATAAATCCAGCTGTTCTTTTACCTGCTAAAATGCTTAAGTTGATTGCAATTGCTCCAGGTGAAGATTGAGCAATTGTAGCCATTTCCATAAGCTCTGATTCACTAAATATTTTTTTATCCATAACATAGTACTTTTTTATCATAGGAACAACAACGTATCCACCACCAAAAGTAAAGGCACTTATAAATAAACTTATATAGCAAAGCCATAAATACAATTTAATATTTTTTCTCATAATATTCCTTTCTATGTGCACATGGACATATTATAAATGTTGTACTGCTATTTGTAAAATGATAAAATATTGTTGCAGACATGAATTTAATTCATGAGTAAAGGAGTCTAATTATGAATTTTAAACATTGCATTATTTTTAGAGAAGTTGCAAGAGTAGAAAATTTCACTAAAGCTGCAAATAATCTATTTATTACACAATCAGCAGTTTCCCATGCAATAAGAGAGCTTGAGAATGAGGCTGAAACCAAATTATTTGAGCGATTACATAAAAGTGTTAAATTAACAAAAACAGGAGAACTTCTTTTACAAGAAATTTTGCCAATACTTGAAAATTTAGAAAATGTTGAATCAAGGATTAAAAACTTAGAGTGTGAAACGCCCATACATATTGCGTCTTGTATTACGTTTGCTCAAATATGGCTGCCTCAATTAATAAGGAGATTTCAAGAAATATCTCCAAATACTAAGATTAATGTTGAAGTTCATAGTGCATTAAAAGCATTAAAATTATTGAAACAAGGAAAGGTTGATATAGCTTTTATTGAAGGGAAAATCATACAAGGCGCATTAGAAATCAGAAAATTTTCTTCTTATGAATTATGCATTGTATCTTCACCAAGCTATTGCAATACTGCCGAGTTAAGTTTATCTCAACTATTGGGTATGGATTTACTATTACGAGAAAGAGGAAGTGCTGTACGTGAAACTTTTGAATCAGCTGTAACCTTGCAAGGTTACAAAGTACATGCAAGCTGGGAAAGTGTAGATTCACAATCCCTAATAGAAGCTACTAAAAATAGTTTAGGTGTTTCAATTCTTCCTAAAATTCTAGTTGAGCAAGAAATAGAAAAAGGAAACCTTATACAGATATTTATTCCTGATTTTAAACTTTTTAATGATATTACTGTAGTAATAAATAAAAATAAGTATAAATCTGCCTCATTAGAAAAACTATGTAAATTAATTTAGCATTTAAAAGGATACTTGATAAATTCTATGAGATACTCAAGTATCCTTTTTAAACAATGTTTGTTATTTTTTATAAGTCTCTCTTCCATTGTTTGTTATTCATTATTATATACAAAAACTTTTTAAATTACTTCTTAAGAAAACCTTTAGCTATTTTTAAGAAAGCAAGACCATTTGATAAAATTGCAGGATGACCAATTTATTAAAAAAGTATTATCAATACATAATAGATATGTCTAATTACATATTTTAATAACACCCTTTTTAAATTTTTTGTAATATAAATAAAAATTTGTTTGTGTTATTATTTAATCCCAGCTCTGTAATTCAATAATATTTCCCTCTATATCTGTTGCATATACAAATGTAGCAACTTGTCCATTAGGATATTTTGTTTTAACAATTTCTCCAACTTGACCTCCACCTGCACTTTTTATTTTATTTAGGGTTTCTTCAACATTTTCAATTTCAAATGCGATGTGTGAAAAACCATAATTATTTATATTTTTTTGAAGCACTTCACCATATAAATTATATGAAAATATTTCTAATGTTGGTAAACAATCATCATATCCAGGTAAAGCTAAGTGCACACCTTCAATATGAGCATCTTTTATCCCTGTCAATCTATCCAACCATTCACCTTTTAGGTTTCTTTGTGGTGGTACTTTTCTGCATTCAAATACATCTTTATAAAATTCAGACAGCTTTTCCCAGTCTCTTGCTATTATATTTGTATGTACGTATCTCATATATTCCAACTCCTTTATAAAATATAAAGTATTCTTTATTTCCATAACACACTCTATTCCATGCTCAAATTATATCATTAAATTATTCTTTTAAAAATTTCTTTGCTACATTTGAAAAAATTAATCCATTTGATAAAATAGCTGGATGTCCACCTTTATTAAACAGATGCATTTTTCCATTTTTAATTTTTTCAAGAAGTGATGAAAAAGTATTTTCAAAGAAATCATGAGCTACTAAAGATACAAATTCATCTTCTTTACTTCCTGTTAAAAGTACATCTGGTTGCATAGTTTCTAGAGGCTTATGAAAAAATTTACCTATAGTTTTATAATGTTCAAAAATAGCTTCTGTATCATTATCTACTACTTGCTCCCAATTTTCGCCTTGATTGTAAATATAAAAAGCTTTTGCATCATCATCTTGCTTTGATGCTTCACGCTCTAATTTCACATTTTGCACAAATGACTCTAGAGGAGCTTCTCCTTCAAAACTGTCTGCAATTACCTTATTCACTAAATCGGGTCTTTCAAGTGCAACATTTAATGCAACAAGAGCTCCTCCACTACTGCCAATTATATTTACTTTTTTATAGTTCATCTTTTCTAAAAAACATATAACTTGCATAGCCTCATCAAACCATAAATCGACAGAAAACTTATCAACCATTTGAGATTTGCCATGACCAACAAAATCAATTAATATTATTTTATATTCATCTTTATAAAAATCGATTATATCATCAAACATCTTAGATGAGGCTGTATTTCCATGTAAAAAAAGTAATGGTGTACCATCTCCAATTTCATTATAGTAACACTGTTTGTTATTATATTTAAAGTATGCCATATGTTTCCCCCTTTAATATTTCTATAAATATATGTTTATGATTTACATTTAAAATGACTATTGTCATAAACACTTAAAAATAGTATAACTTAGAGTATAACCAAAATCAATAATACCTTAGTTGATTTGTTGTTTACTTAAGTTATTATAATCTAACTTCTGTAAAGTTTCTTTTTTGTACGAAAATGTTCTTTCCATTTGCAACTTCATTTCGATAGCAAAGCAATTCATTAGTATTGATACTTTTACTTAAATTCATAATTTCATCATCAAAGAGAGCATTTCCTGTATCTGTAATAAAAATATTCAATCTCTCTTTCCATTGTTCATTAAAAATTTGTTCTTTTTGGGCAACTAGTACATTTACTGTTAAATCTTCAATCCTTGAGATATGTCACAAAACCCATGCAATAGTTTCGTCTTTACTTGTTGGCACAATAGCATATTCATTTCTGTTTAAGTCATTAATAAGTTTGTCCACTTCATTTTTTTCTGTATTTGATATTTCTGAGAGATGTAATTTTGAATGAATTTCTAAAAATAGTGTTTTTACCTGTTCTATTTTTTCTTCTTTACGTATGATTTTATTTAATTCTTTGTGTACTTCACTTAACCCATTTCCAAAATATTTCATATAGTACCTCTTAATCAAATTCTTTTTTCTTCTAATTTTATTTTATCTAGCCTTTATAATCTCATTATACTTAGAAAATACAAAACCAATGCAATTTATTATAATAATTAACTAATAATGATAATTGAATTATTGTATATCTCTTTTTACCTTAACCATTTTTTTCTTTATAGGAATCTCTTTATATCTTTTCAATATCAAGTCTCCCTTGTAATTTAATATATCTATATATGAACATAAATCTTGAACTTCGATTACACCTATATCATCATTAGTAATACCTTTTATATTACTAAATGCTCCAACTATATCTAAGACCCTTATCTTCTTCTTTTTACCAGCATTTAAATACAATTTAACTACTTCATTTTCTAGATTTGATTTTATATCTTTACTTTTGTTTGAATTTTTAGCAATTTTTTTTCTTTTCGATACTTCTTTCAAAATTTCTTTTGAATATTCTTCAAACAAAACTTTACCCTTAATAATACTACTTTGTTCTATATTAGTTAACTCATTTATTTTATATCCTACATATGTTTCTATATTATCTATATATTTCTCATCTTTTTCATCTACTATAGTGATAGCTTTTCCACTATTTCCTTTTCTACCAGTCCTACCTATCCTATGTATATAGTTTTCCTTATCTTGTGGCACATCATAGTTTATGACTAAAGAAATATCATCAATATGTATTCCTCTAGATGCTACATCACTACTAACTAATACATTAAACTTTATATTTTTAAAATCCTTAATCACAAATATTCTTTTTTCTTGTGATAAATCTGCATGTAACTCTCTTACCAAAAAACCTTCCTTACTCATTTTATTATATAGTTTAGATACTTTTTCTTTAGTATTACAAAATATTATTACACTCCTTGGATTTTCGCTGTATATTAATTCTTTTAAAACTACATACTTATTTCTTTCCTTTGACTTGATTATTTTATCATCTATTTGTCTTAATCCTTCATTAGTGTTACTTTCATTTCCTTCTACATTTATAATGCCGTAATCTGGCGTATATTTTTCACATATATATTTTATCTCTTCACCTATTGTAGCTGAAAAAAGACCTAAGGTTCTCTCTTTAGGTATATTTGTTAATATTGTTTCCATCTGTTCAAGAAAACCTTTATTAAACATTTTATCAGCTTCATCTATTATTAAATACTTTATTTTTTCTAAATTAATAGTGCCTCTATTTATATGGTCAATTATTCTACCCGGAGTAGCTACAACGACATGAACCCTTTGCTTTAACTCAGCTACTTGTTCTTTTATAGATTGTCTACCAAATATAGCACTACATCTTACCTTCTTTAACCTTCCTATACTTGATATCTCATCTTTTACCTGTAGCGCTAATTCTCTCGTTGGTACTACTATAAGTGCTTGAATATTATTGTATTCTATATCAATATTTTCACATATCGGTATTGCAAAACTTGCTGTTTTCCCACTTCCTGTTTTTGATTTTACTGCTATATTTTTACTATTTAACAATTCTGGAATAACTTCTATTTGTACCTTAGAAGGTACATTATATTCTAAATTTTTTAATGACTTAAGTATCTTTTTATCCAATTTAAAACTTTCGAATGTATATTTCATATATTACCACCTTATTATGTTTATTTTTATCTTATCAATTATATTTTTCTCCATTATATTATTATAATGTAAGACACCGATATTTTTATACTTTTTATCATTATATATAGATTTTAGCAGAAAAAATTATGAACTAGTCCTTAAATCAAAATAAAATCTAAAAAAATACCCCTTATTAACATTGATAAGTCAATATTTTCAAGGGGTATTTTTTTTAGATAATTAAATTGATTTAAATAAACTGAATTAGTATACTTCTTAGGTTTAATTTATATTCCTAGACAATTTTTCAATTTATATCTAAGATTAAAAGGTATTAATCAATACCTAAATTACCATAATCTCACATACCTATATCTTTATTCAAAATACCTTCTGTAATTAATCGTGCTATATAGTCATAACCTGCTTCATTGGCTTTATTGCAATCATCCACATTATCACAGAAAAAACTTTCAATTTGTATTGCAACTGGATTCGTGTTTCTCAAGATATATAAATTTTCTCTTTTTTTAGCTCCTCTATTTTCAAATAATTCTCCAAGTTTATTAGATACTCTTTTAGCATATTCTAATCCTTCATTACCATAATAAAGTACTTCTGCACCAAAGCTTTTTCCATCACTTTTATTTAAATGTAGCTCTACTAGTAAATCATATTTGCCACTATTTACTTTTGGAACTCTATAAAAAAACTCTTCTTTTTCTGCTACAAAATGTCTTTCTGGACAAATTATTACATCTACTGTATTACCTTGACTTATGAGCATCTCTGCTAACATAGGAGCTAATTTTTTATTATAACTATACTCATCAACTATTGCATTTACACCTGTACTTTTTCCACCTTTTAGTATACTATGACCTACTGTTATGCATATTTTCATTTACTTTTTGTCACCTTCTTTTAAAGCTAAAATTTGTATAATAGTAATATGATTTTAAAGCTATTACTAGTAATAATATATTAATTGAAGATGGCAAAAGTTCTCATAACTTATCATTTTTTTAACATATTTGTCTTATTTTAGCATAAATCTAGATGCTTAATTTTATTTATTACAATTATTATTTAACTCTATTTCATAATAACTACTGTAAATCCAGTATAAGTATTATAGTTCAACACATTATCTAACAGTATATGTTACAAACATTGAATTATTTGGTGTATTCCTAAGAATACTGTGGTTATTAAATTTATATTTCTATATTTATTACAGATATATTGCAAGCTAAAATTTCCTCAAGAATCATAAATTTCTTATCTCTAACTTTGCTAACACTTTTATTCTTAAACTATATACTTGTCATTATAATATTATAATAAATTATTTGATAATAGCTTATTGTTAAGGCTTTATAATCAATTTATAAGTCATAAATACTTGATTAACTGATTTTTTATAATTGATGCTATTTTAACAATAATTATCACCTTATATCTAATCTATAATAATATTTGTATACATTAAATCATATAGTTGTTTTAGTAATTTTAAATTTTATGTACAACCAATTAATAGTATAATAAAAGCGATGTATTTATGAATAATTCACCATTATTCAGTTCATTTATTGATATATGTTCAGTTTTTATATTTATACTTTTTACATCTTCATAAACTATTCCAACAGGTGAACAAATAAAGCAAGAGAAACCAAAGGTTTTAGTAACTTTTTTAACTTTGCTAGGAGTAATATTAATTTGATTTTTGTAATTTTCTATATTTTCATTAGCCATTTTTATATTACTTCTATAGTCCTTATCTTCTTGAATGTTATAACTATTATCTAATTTATTTACTGATTTAAATCTACTATAATTTCTACAACTATAGTTAATTTCAAACTCTATACTTCCAACAATTATTAAATTGCATAGTTTTAGATTTTTGTCTTTATTTATAGGATTTTTTATAAGTTTTATACTAAGTATTTTGCTATTTGTCTTCACTTTTAATATATCTTTTAGATTTTTAGGTGCTTTTAAAGTATTGCTTATATTTAATTGTTTAAATACAGCTTTTTTAATACTTGTATAAACACGATTACTTTCTATTGATATTTTCATTGGAAATTTTTCCATATCATACTTATAATAATAATATATATTAGCGTGGTTTTCTATAACCCTACATGCTGAATTTGCTAATACTATGCTTTTAAAAGATATTATTTTTTTACAATTTCCATTTATTTTACCTATGTAAAAACCTTGTTGTGGATTTAATCCACCCTTTCTGATACCATTAACTTCTACAGTATTATTTATAAATTTTATGTACTTAGAAATATAATCTTTAAAAAATATATTCCCAGTTTTGCGATTACTCATATTTGTAACAACAATAGTATATGTTAAAATATCAAATACAGATGCACATTCTTTATCAACATATTTTTCTACCTCTAAAATATTTCCACTCATATCATTTGAAACAATATTACTAAAAGTAGTTTTTGTTATTATAGGGCTTCTAGATAATAACTTATAACTAAAATCTCCCCCATATTCATTGATACCTCTCATTGCACCCACCTTTCTATAATTTAAATATTATCTTATTTTAAAATTATTGTCATAACTTATAATTGTAGTTATACTTATAAATAAATTATTGTCATCTAAAATGGATGATGTTATATCTTGTATAATATACTTTAAATTAATTTTATCGTTATTTTTTATTCCTCTAGGCATTTGTATAAATGTACTAAAAGGTATTTTTAATTCAAGTATATTTTTCTTTGTAAAATTCCTATTTCTTTTAGCATTATTTATATTTTCTAACCTTATGTTAGTATTTATATCACCAACTAAAATTAACTTTTTACCAGTCATCTGCTCATCCTCTAACGACATACATTCTATTGTATCAATCAATTTTATATCGTGGATATTCATTCCACAAACAGATGTATCTAATAAATTTACTCCAGATTTTTTAGAAACTAGCTTAAAATTTTTATATGTATTAAATTGAGAAAAGTAGAGTGTATTTTCTAGACTCTCACATTCTTCCAGATTATATATAACCTTATCTTTTTCATGCATGATTTCATCAATCTCCCTATATCTATATATTAATACTATTCATTATAACTATTTCAAATTACCATTTTTAATTTTGTATGAAATAAATATCGCTATTTATAAGATATGATATATTTTTGATAGATATCATACCTTTTATTTAAAATAAAAATATAATTTTAAAATTATAAATTAAATATTTCTATTGACTTTTTATTTGTGATTGATTATAATTTTTATAGACCGACGGTCAGTCTTAAAAAGTGAGGTGTTCTAGAAATGCAAGATTTAAATAAAATGAATAGTTGTTTTAATAAGAATTTTAATTTAATAGTACTTGGTCAAATTGTCTCTATACTTGGTTCATCGTTGTTAAGATTTGGACTTTCCACTTATATTTTAGACACGACAGGACGTGCAGACATATTTGCAGCTTTATACGCAATATCAAGCATACCTCTTTTATTTTCTCCAATTGGTGGTGCAATAGCTGATAGATTTAATCGTAAAAATTTAATGGTTATATTTGATTTTATTAGTTCAGTTATTATTTTTACTTTTATTTGTCTTCTTTCTACTTTAAACAATTCTATTATATTAATTGGGGTTATTATGGTACTATTATCAATTATTAGTTCTATGTATCAACCTACTGTACAAGCAAGCATACCTTTAATAGCAAATGAAAAAGATTTAGAACAAGCAAATGGAATTGTAAACGGAATAAGCTCTCTTTCAAGTATGTTTGCTCCTGTACTTGGAGGTTTGTTATATGGTCTTATTGGAATTAAGATGCTTCTTATTGTAAGTTGTATTGCATTTTTTCTATCCGCAGTAATGGAAATGTTTATTCATATACCTTTTAATAAAAGAAAAGTTAATGGAAGCATAGTATCAACAATAGTCAGTGATATGAAAGAAGGATTTTCTTATGTTATAAAACAATCTTATATTAGTAAAGCCATGATTCTAGCTGCTTCTTTAAATTTATTTTTGACTCCATTCTTACTTGTAGGAATACAATATATTTTACGTATAACAATGCATAGTAGTAATAATATGTATGGCATAGGGATAGGAATTATTGAATTTAGTAGTGTTTTAGGTGCACTTTCAATAGGTCTGTTTGCTAAAAAATGAAAATGAATACACTGTATCGCTGGTTAATGTTAATTAGTATTCTGATGATACCAATGGCTATTTCTATTTCACCTTTAATGCTTAGACTAGGATATTATCCATCTTTTATATTGTTATTTATTTGTGTTATACCTATAGCCATGTCTATGACAATTATTACTATATTCGTTTTAACTATTGTTCAAAAACAAACTCCTAATGAATTATTGGGTAAAGTAATGGCTACTGTTACCGCTGTATCACAGTGTGTTGCTCCAGTTGGTCAAATTATGCATGGAAAATTATTTGAAATTTTCAGTTCCACAGTCTATATACCTATAGTATGTATGTTCATAATTATGCTATTAATTTCAATTCTTGCTAAGTATCTATATAAGAATGAATCAAAAGCATAAAGTATAAAATAATTAAAAATTATTTTTAAATGTACAAACCGATTGGAAAACATACTTTAATCATCCACAAAATGTTAAAAAGCAACAGATAAATAAAGTATGACGCATTATTATCTGTTGCTTTATTCATTAGAACTACCTTTATTAAGTATACAATTATACTTCTATGTCTTCAACTTTTGAGATAAGCCATAAATACGAAAGTCCAGCTAATACTGCTGCTACTATCCATACAATAATAAAAGGAATATATGTGTGAAGCATAGTTGTTATAATGTTAGCAGTGCAGGAAGCAAGAATAACAGAGACTATAATCGTTGTTTGAATGGAATATTTTCGAAATCCAATGCTAGCAGAAATTACACCTATAAATAAAGAGAATACAGCACACAAAATTGTTTCAATAATAATCTTAAAAAACAATCCAAGAGTAAAATTATCAGAAATCATAGGAAAAAAAGCTTCTGTAACCATAAATATAAGGAGGGAAATAATCGTCCCAAGCAACATAAAACTCAAACATAATGTAGCTATCAATACAATCTTTGAGTTCAATAAAGTCTTTCTATTTATTGGATAAGTAAAAATCAAAATTGCATTTTTTCCAGAATATTCTTTTATAACAAATGTGGAAAACAATACAGCTGATAAAATGGCATAAGCTGACATTTGTAGAACGTTAGTGATTACCCAAATATTATGGTAATTAGAAAACTCAGCAGAATCTGTATCCCCCCCTGTATAAGCAATCATAGCAAATGTATACAAAAATCCTAATACACATAAGGTAATGATACCCATGGCATGAAGATAAGGGCGAATATTATTTTTTTTTAGTTCTAATTTTATAAGTTTATACACAGTTGTTTCCTCCATTCATTATTTCAAAAAAATACTCTTCCAAGCCATTAGGAAATTCTTGTTTTACTGTAGACATAGGAATTTCTTTTAAAATACTTCCATTCGAAATAATGCCTATTGTATCAGCTATATACTCTATTTCACTTAATATATGACTTGAAATAATAAGTGTCATATCATATTCTTTTGCAAGTGTTCTGAATAAATCACGCATTTGTTTTATTCCCATAGGGTCAAGACCATTGATAGGTTCATCAAGTAAAAGAATATCTGGATTATGTATCATTGCACGAGCAATCCCCAACCTTTGCTTCATACCCAAAGAAAACTTACATACCTGTATCTTTCCAGTATTTTCGAGTCCTACTTTTTGCAAAACAGCATTTATATCTGCATCATAAAAATTCATGTAAGCATTATGTATCTTTAAATTTTCCTCAGCTGATAAATGTTCATAAAAAATTGGTGTTTCTATAATACATCCAATTTTTCTTAAAATATTATTACGATTTTCTGATATATTCATATCAGAAATCATTATATTCCCAGTGGTTGGTTTTAATAAACCTGCTATCAATTTTAGTACTGTAGTTTTTCCAGCTCCATTTGCACCTAAAAATCCATAAATACTTCCTTTCTCTACATTTATATTGCAATGTTTTATGACCTCTTGATTATCAAATACTTTTACCAAATCTTGAACTTTAATGATTGTATTCATTTTCTTTAATATTTTCCTTTCTCTATGAACCAGTATTTATTTTTAGTGTTTATTAAATCTTTCAAATTTGATTCATTCATAATTCATAAAATAATATTACTTCAATTAGACAATATAGTGTCTTATCTAAGAATACTATTTCAAATACAAAAAGTCAATATATTGTCTAAAATAAAAATAAAACTTATATTTATTAAGAGGCACAATGAGTATGACATATGTTAGAATAATTAGGATATTTAATATTACTGAAGTAAAGCTTTCAATATTAAAAATGATATAAAAATAGTGACTATCTTAATTATTAAAATTAATTATAGTCACCATTTTGTATAGTTTAATTAAATATTATTTTATATGTGAGTTTGATAGAATTTATTTTCATTAAATCTATTATTCTGATTTATACATAATTTTCTTATTATTATCATATATTACCAAAGAATTTGATTTTACAATTTCATTTTCATATTTAACATCTTTTTCAGAGAAATTAGCTACTACTTTTAAATCATCTCCATATTTAGTCATTTGAACTAATCTATCATCAGAAATAAACTTAAAGTCTGTCATTTCTCTTTTAATAGCCTTTTTATTGAACTCTGTCCATACTTTATCATGAGAAATTATTTCACCTTTATGTTTTTCCCATTCAGTTCTATCTATATAATACATAGGTGGTGTATTATATAATACTTCTTTCATCATTCTACTTCCAACTTCATCCTTAATTTTGAAAGTTCCCCATAGCCATTGATGAGAAGATACAACAGAATCATTATAAACTAATCTAAATAAAGGTAAAGAATAAGTTGGGTCTATAAATATTTTTTTATATTTTTCTTTTACAGGTATCTGCTTTGAAAAGACTTCTGGCACTCCTCCTGTTGGAGAATAGTATCTACCAACATAATATTCACTTTCTTTGTTCTTACTCATATCTTTATCTACCCAAGCAAACGCTGGTGTTTCAAGCCCATGTGCAAATGCTATAGTGCTACTTGCAAAGTCATTTCCTCCTTCTGAACCTATAACCATATTTGCATTATCTCTTATATATGACATTCTTTCAAGTCTAGCTTTTAAATCTTGTGACTGTGTTGTTATATGATTTGGAGAATAATCATCAAAAATTTCTCCTGTAGCATCACAGTCTATAAACCAAGAATTAAATTCATACCCCTCATTCAATATACTTTTTACTCTCTCTTTTACACTTGGTAAAGATAATGTAGGATTTAGTTGTCTTCCTTCTCCTTGAAATCCAGATTCTTTTTCACCTTTTTTATTTTCTATAGTAGCATTTTCATATAGTGACTTATCTTTAAATGATGCTGTACTCCATTTTTCTTCCCCTGGCTTGTGTATAGAATGATATGAATCATATGGTCCTACAAGATAACCTAAATCATTAGCTCTTTTGACTATTTCTGGTGATACATAACCTTCTTCCATATCATCAAACCCTATCCAAGCATTATCAATACCAGATTTATTCATATCATTAATTACATCAATTGTATTATATCTTGCCCATGTATCAATTTTATTCACACTATTCCCCAATTTTGACTTTAATAACTTTTTGTTAAACTCTATAAATTCTACTCTATTTAATTTAGATATTCCTTTATCTAGTACTTTTTTTATTTCTTTATCATTACTATCAAAAACCTTACTATTATAAAAAGTATTTAGTTGCATAACTTGATTAAAGGCTTGAACTATTTGATTTTTTTGATATTTATCTATATAATCTTGGGTTTTTATTTGATTAAGTACAGTTATAAATTCACTATTATCAGGTTTTTTACTTAGGAGTTCTTTCATCCAATTAATTAAATCATCTGATAAATTTTCCTTTAATTTGTCCCATTTAATATCACCTACTGTTATTATAGATTTGTCTGCAAAATAAATCTGAGGAGCTCCATAAAGCTTTTCAATGTTTTTATTATCCTTAGATTTTTCTTCTAATGTTTTAAACTCACCTTTATCAACTATATAATTTTTATAGGTTTTTGCCACATCTGTAATATTTTTATCAGTCAAATATATTTTAAATCCATACTCTTTATTTTTATTTATACTTGGATATTCATGTGTAAATGTAAAATTAATTTTATCTTTAGAATTAAATTTAATCTCATTATTAAATTCATTTTCAATAATATAAAGCACAGAATACTTTGTCTTATTTACTGCAAAAAACTGCATCGAAAAGGATTCTATGACATTGTAAGCTGATTCATTTAAATGCTCTTTCCAGTATTTATCATCACTTGGTATAAATTTACCTTCATAAAGTGGTAACACATAACTTTCGCCTTCAATTCTTGGCCAATTAAAACTAGCTTCTTTTTCTGAATTAGATTTAATATCTACATCTAAATAGCTTTCCTCTTTTTTTATATTTATGTCTATGTTTTCATCAGGATATGTCCATGATGTCTCTGTTTTTGTCTGTTTAAAATTTGATACTTTCCTTTCTTTTAATGGTTCAGATATCTTTTCCTTTAAACCATTAGATTCTACTGATACCTCAAAAGTTTCTGGTTTTACTTCAAAATTAAAGTCCAGATTTTTGACATTATACATAGATGATGTGTCATTAATAACCTCACTACTACTACATCCAGTGATAGTAGTTGCAATAATCATACAACTTGTAAATACCGAGAATATTTTTTTCATAAAATCCACCTCCTCGATAAATATATCACCCTTATGTTACACCAAAGTTACAATTTACTTTGAATTTCACTATCTATTAATTGAAGATTATATTGTTGAATTAATTCTATTAGACGTTCTGCATATATGTTACTTCCACTTTCATCTTTTGCAGTGCTATAACCTGCTTTTTCTAATGCTTTAGCTTGATAGATATATGTTTTTGCATCAAATACACCATTGGCTTTATATCTTTTATTTGTAGCTAAAAATTCTGCATGGTCTTTTATAGATTCACTTTTATCATCATATATTCTAAATTTATCATCTATAATTGTATCTAAATGTTCTTTTGTTTCTAAAGTAACTGATTTTCCTTTCCAATAGGCATCAGCCTTTATACCAAATAAGTTATTATACTCTTTTGCTAAACTTGATTTACCCCAACTAGATTCAATTATTGCTTGTGCAATGGTTATAGATGGCAATATTTTATAATTTTTATAGTTTTGTATAGCAGATGTTTCAATCTCATTAATAAATTTCATATATTGTGTATCAGATTTTAATCTTTCTGGCTTTATTCCATAATCTTTAAGGTCCTCTATATAATCATTAACCAATCTTTTTTGTTTATTATTAAATTTCAACTCATCTAAAACACTACTTAAATTTTCTACTTTATTATTTTTAGAAAAATCTTTAACAAATAAATCTGATATTTCTTTTATTTGTGAATCATTAACTTTTTCTAACTTATTTTTATTTAATACAGCAATGATAGAAGCTACATACTTCCAATTAACTTGTGCATTATTTTCACTTGCTAAATCAGCATATTCTATATACTTACTAACATCTATATCAGCCTTATTTATCTCTTTAATTGAATATTCTTTTACTAACACACCTATTCCAACTATTATTATCAGTATTGCTATAATGAACTTCTTATTCTTCATAAATTATTTCCTCCCTTATATTCTCTACAGAATACAATATACCCTACTTTTGTTACATATTCTTTACGAAATTATGAAGATTTTATGAAGATTTATGTAATATATTTAATTTAAAGCACGATTATTGTTATAATATATAGGTTTGCATTAAATAAAAAATAGTTAAAATAAATTTAAAATTAGATAAATTTATTTTAACTATTTATACACTAAGACATTATTTTAATTTACTTCTATTAATTTCTATAGATTTTTCTAATACATACTCTTCTCCATATACAATAATTTTTATTGGTTTTCCCTTTAAATTTTCTATCTTAATTAAATTACTACATACATCAACATGGATATTATTATATCTATAATTTATATTGAAAGAATAATTATTCCATTCTTGAGGTAACTTAGGCTCAAAAGATAGTGTTTCATTCCATGTTCTCATCCCTGCAAATCCATGTATAATAGAAAGCCATGAGCCAGACATTGAAGTTATATGAAGACCATCATTAGTATCATTATTATAATTATCTAAATCAAGCCTAGCTGTTCTTGAGTATAATTCATAAGCTTTTTTTAAGTCATCTACTTCAGAAGCAATAATAGAATAAACACTAGAAGATAAAGAAGACTCATGTACAGTATATTTTTCATAAAAATCAAAGTTTCTCTTTTTCTCTTCTTTAGTAAACATATTCCCAAAATAATAAATTCCTTGTAACACATCTGCTTGTTTTATAAAACATGACCTAAGAATCTTGTCCCAAGACCATTTTTGATTAAGAGGAAGATTCTCTTTTGGCAAATCCTTTACCTCTATAAATTCCTTATCTAAAAAATTATCATTTTGAACTATTATTTGTAATTCTTCATCATATGGCAAATACATTTTATTTGATATTATTTTCCAGTCCTCAATTTCCTCTTTACTTACATTATTTCTTTTAATACATTCACTGTACTCTTTTTCTAATTTTAAGATGTTTTCTACAGCATATTCTAAACACCACTTAGCTATATAATTAGTATACCAATTATTATTGATGTTACTTTCGTATTCATTTGGGCCTGTAACTCCGTGTATCATATATAAATCTTTTCTTGTAGATAAATGTACCCTACTAGCCCAAAATCTAGCTACTTCTACTATTACATCTATGCCCTTTTCTTTTATATATCCAAAATCACCTGTATAATTTGTATAATTATATATTGCATATACTATACTTCCATTGCGATGAATCTCTTCAAATGTTATCTCCCATTCATTATGACATTCCACTCCATCGAAAGTAACCATTGGGTATAGTGCTCCCTTAAGTCCAAGTTTTTTGGCATTATCTTTTGCTTGCTTTAGCTGATTGTATCTATATACTAAAAGATTTCTTGCTACACTCTTATCTGCTACACCTAAATAGACTGGAAGACAATATGCTTCTGTATCCCAATAAGTAGCACCTCCATATTTTTCACCAGTAAAACCTTTTGGCCCTATATTTAATCTTGAATCTTCTCCATAATAAGTCGAGAATAATTGAAATAGATTATATCTTATACCTTGTTGACTACTCTTATCTCCTTCTATCTTTATATCTGCACTTTCCCATCTTTTATTCCACAATTTTGTATGTTCATTTAAAATTTCTTCATACTCTTTAGATATTTCTATATTTAAGATATCATCACATTTCTTTAATAACTCATTTTCACTATAATCTCTAGTGGAAGTTATTGTTACATATTTTTCTATTCCAATAGTTTCGTTTTCTAAAACATCCATTGTTATTGAATTTTCACAGTAATTATCAGTACTTAAATAAGATATATCATCTACTTTACCTCTTGCTTTAATATGCATCGTTGCACCTACTGTAAATATGGGTGTCTTAAATGTATTTTCTTTTGTACGTGAAAGTATATTTCCTCTATATTCTGAGGAACTTGAAGAAACTGCATTCCAAAATTCTTCTTCGTAATTTGAATCTTCGTTTTTTATATTTGAATCTAAGTATGGAATAAATTTTATTTTAGCACTAGAATTCAAAGCTTTTATATCATACTTTATTACAGCTAATTCCTTAACTGATACGCTTAAAAATCTTGTTATATTAGCTTCAAATTTTTTACCATTAATATTCACAGTAAATTTACGTTTTAAAATACCATTTTTCATATCTAATTCTCTATAAAAATTTTCAACATTACATTTTTCAAGGTCTAACTCTACCCCATCTATGAAAATTCTTATCCCTATATAGTTAACTGAGTTAGGAATTTTACCAAAGTATTCTGGGTATCCATTTTTCCACCATCCAACACGAGTTTTATCAGGAAACCATACTCCAGCTATATAAGAACCTCTATGGCTATCTCCACTATATCTTTCCTCATAGTTTCCTCTCATACCCATATAACCATTGCCTATACTCATTATAGACTCTGCTAATCTATTTTCTTTAATTTCAATCTTGTCTTGTATAACTTTCCACTCATTTATATTATCAAACAAACATTTCATATAATGCTCCTAACTATATACTTATTATACTCACTTAATATATACTTAAAATTTAACTGACTTGTTGAATTTACAAGTAAATTTGCTTTTTTTAGATTTTTATAATCTCCAACTCCAACAGAAAACATATTGGCTGAGTTTATAGCATCAATACCTGCACTTGCATCTTCTATTCCTATACAATTTTTAGGATTTACACCAAGTCCCTTTGCTGACATAAGAAATATATCTGGATATGGTTTGGTGTTCCTACATTTTGACGCATCTGCTATAAAATCAAACTTATCACTTATGCCTAGATGTTTTAATACATTTGTAGCATTCTTGCTTGCAGAAGACAACCCTATCTTTACATCATTAGATTTTATATCATCAAGTAAATTTTTTATACCTGGCAAAATATCATTTGAAGTTATTTTGTTTATTAAAGATACATAATAGTTATTTTTGTCTTCTGCCATTTTCATTTTTTCTTCTTCTGAAAATAAATCTTTTTTATATCCATATTCTAATATTTTATTTAATGACTCCATTCTACTTATACCCTTTAAAGACTCATTAAATTCTATATCTATATCTATGCCAATGTCATCAGCTAGTTTTTTCCAAGCTAAATAATGATAATATGCTGTGTCTGCAATCACTCCATCTAAATCAAATATAAATGCTTCTAGCATTCTTGTACCCCTTTCTCTATAAGGATTTTTTAGACTAATAATTAATTTATTTTGTGTCTATACCTTATATTTAAGATATTCTCTATAGAACTATTTAATCCAATTCACTCTTTAATTCAAAATCAACTTCTATTTCACTCTCTTGCACACCATATTTTTTTATCATTTTAGAAAAATTTGACCACATTTTTCCAGAAAAAGCATTTAAATAATTTATATTACAAATAAATTTGCCATCTTCAATCTCTTTCTTATATAGTTGTGGACCCACTATATATACAGGAAACATAGCCCATGCTTTTTTTCCTCTGTATTTTTTTATAACTTTTGTATAGTTGCCATTTTTCATAATACATACTAAAAATACACATACAAATATTTTTTCTTCAACATCTATACCAAAAGAAAAGGATATATCTTTTCCAAACTCCTTTTCTATTTTACACAAATCCTCTTTAACCTGTTTTTCAAGTTTTCTTGAAGCTTCATTGCAAAATTTTTTAATCTCACTAGATGGAATTGGAATCCAAAGTGGCATATCTGATATATAGTCTATACTTTTATCATCAAATGGCAACTCTCTTCGCTTCATTTCCGCTATAGCAGACATATAACTTTTATCCGATACAAAAAAAGTTGCAATTTTATTATTATCCACATATATATTAACTGGACATTCCTGTTTCTTATTATTTATTGAAATTCTAGTAATATCATTATATGAATACTCTTTTTCACTCCCTATACATTTACGAACTTTAATATTATATAAATCAAAAATAATATACTTTCTTGTATATTTGAGAATTGAAATTAATCCATATATTGTAAGTACAAGAGTAATTAATAATATATAGTACTGTTTAATATATACACAAAATACAATTAATACAATCCCAATTGATAAAAATATTAAACCTAAAATTAGATTCACGATACTAGATTTTACTGTAACTATATATTCTTCATAGTCATTCATGTTTTCCCTTCCCTCTACTTATTCAGTAATTATACATCTTTACTTAACTACAAAATAATTAAAAATTTCAATATTAATTTTTATTCAAATAAAAACTTTACTTAACAAGTTTTACTGCAAATAATTTGTATATAAAATTATACTGAATTCACTTATTATAATTAATGATACTTTGTTTAAATAATATAAAAAGTTATAGTATAATCTAACAAACACATGGTTATATTATTTTAAAATAATAAACTTGTATTTTTTTAATGTTATTTCTTCCTTTAAATCAACTATTTTTTCTTCATATAAATCTTTTACTTTTCTATTTACCAAATAATCTGGTAATCTTAAGGTTAAATCTTTGGATGAATTATTTATTATTATTGTAATAGATTCTTTCCTTAATATAATTGTTCCATTTTCTTTATCTGCTAGTATCCATTCATTTGATACAGTTCTAAGTTCTCTATTTGATTTACGAAGTCTAATAATCTTCTTCATAAAATCAAGTATATCTTTATTCCACTTTCCTTCATTCCATTCCATACATTTTCTTTGTCCTTCAGATACTGGACTTAGTTCTCCTTGCATTCCTATTTCATCACCATAGTATATACACGGACTTCCTGATTGTATAAACATAAACAAATATGCAAGTTTAAATTTATCCACATTTCCATCAGCATAGCTCAATATTCTAGTAGTATCATGACTTCCAAGTAAATTAAAAATAACTTCATTAACTTGCATTGGATAGCTTACTATTACATCATTTATCATGTATTTAAATTCTTCAGCATTTATCTCATTTGTACAAAAGAATTGTTTCATAGCTTCTGACATTAAATAGTTCATAACTGAGTCAAATTGGTCTCCCATCAACCATGGTAAACTTCCATGCCAAATTTCTCCTAATATATATATATCAGGTTTTATTCTTTTAATCTCTTGTCTGAATTTTCGCCAGAAAACATGATCTACTTCATTTGATACATCCAATCTCCATGCATCTATATCAAATTCTTGTATCCAATACCTCCCTACACGCAATAAATATTCTATTACTTCTGAATTTTCTGTGTTAAGTTTTGGCATGTATTTTTCACACCCAAAAGTTTCATAAGGTATGTTTTTTTCATCTATTTCTTCTATTGGAGTATCAACTTTACTCATATCTTTTATATAAAACCAATCTTTATATCTCGAATTATTCTTATTTTTAACTACATCTTGCCACTGCTTAGAATAATATCCTATATGATTAAATACAGCATCCAACATTATTTTTATATTTCTTTTATGGGCTTCTTCTATTAGTTTTTTCAAAGTAGATTTATCACCTAAGGTAGGGTCTATTTCCATGTAGTCCATCGTATCATATCTATGATTAGTTTTTCCAACTGTAATAGGACAAAAATAAATTCCATTTATCCCTAAATCGCTCAAATAATCTAGGTGGTCTATTACACCTTGTAAATCTCCACCTGTAAAATTATCTCTTGTTGGAATAGCGCCCCATATATCTACTCCTTCTGGATTTATAGATGGATTTCCATTTGCAAATCTATCAGGAAATATCTGATACCAAATAGTTTCCTTTACCCAATCTGGAACTTTAGGTATATCTATATAATTCAAATATGGATATCCAAAAAAATTACTTATTTCGCATAACTCTTTTTCATCATTTTCGTTTCCTAATTTTATTATCTTTTTCTCTGTAAATAAAATTTTTTCTTCTTGACCTTCTATTATAAATCCATATCTCGAACGTTTATTTAAAGGCTTACACTCAGCTATCCAATAATCAAATAATTCTGTTTCTACTTCTTTGTTCATTGTTATATTTGTTCCACCAGACCAACCAAGTCCAGATGCATTTAGATTCCCTCCTCCTGCACCTCCTTTGTCCCATACATATTGGTCTCCTATCCTTAAGGTCACTTTTTTTGCCTCATTTTTTTTGGTTCTAATTCTTATATGTAATGTTTCTCTATCATAGCCATAAGCATAGTTGCTCATTGGTATATGTAGTATAGCCTCTTTTGTTAAAGTTTGTTGAGTTGATTCTGTGATTTGATTGCTTAAGGTTATATTTTCTTTATTTTTATTAGACAACTTTATCCCTTCTTTCTAATAATTTGCATGATTTAAAGATAGGTTAATGTATTTAACTATTATATCATAATAAAAAGATATAATAGTTAAATATAATAGTAATAGTTTTCTAATTTAAGACAATCATTTTTCTTAAACTTAAACTCCTCTTTATTATCATTTTTTACAAAATAAAAACCTCTAGTATTTTCCTAGAGGATACAATATTCTGCTATTAATTTTTATACTAACTTTCAAATTATTTAAAAAGACTCTATATGCCATATTAGTTCTTTATGCTATATTATTAGATTTAACTTTTTCTATGTTTAAAAAATAAGTTTCTCTTTCTTTAAATAATGATACATATTTAAAATCAAGATATTTAAGCATATCGTAAGCCACATCAAAATCTTTGCAGATATCTTCTACTCTATGAGAGTCAGAACCTACAGTAACTATAAAACCACCAAGTTCTCTATATCTTTTTAAGATATCTTCATTTGGATGTATGGCATTTAATCCATATCTATAACCAGATGTATTTAACTCTATTCCACTTCCATTATTAATTATTGACTTTAAAACTTCATCAATAATATCTTTAAAATCATTATATATCACTCTGTTATCTGAATATATCCCA
Source organism: Clostridioides sp. ES-S-0010-02 (assembly GCA_020641055.1). Taxonomy (NCBI): domain Bacteria; kingdom Bacillati; phylum Bacillota; class Clostridia; order Peptostreptococcales; family Peptostreptococcaceae; genus Clostridioides; species Clostridioides sp. ES-S-0010-02. Next base: position 1,904,784 of record CP067345.1, on the reverse strand, counting down.
TATCTAGATATATAATCTAAATGTCCATATATATTATAATCTTTAAACTCATGATTAGTTTCAAGTATGCTATTAAAATATTTATAGTACGCATCTTCTTTGCTAAGTCCTTCAAAGTATTTTTTTGATGGAACAGGTACGTTATCAATTGTATGAGTTGAACACAATATAAAATCAAAAGGATGTGAACTTATTACATCTTTTATTTCATTTTTTAAATGTTTTCTATATCCTACTTCAACACCTAATAATAATTCTATATCCTTTTTATACTTTTCTTTTAGTGTATTAAACACTGGGACATAGTTGTTATAATCTATACAAAATCCCTTCCCTTCATCATGTTCTAAATGGTCTGTAAAAGTTAAATATCTAACACCTATACTTATAGCTTTTTTTATTGTATCTTCCATTGAATCCTTTCCATCACTTGAAAAATTAGTATGAATATGATTATCAATTAAATTCATATTATCCCTCCCTTTATTTTATCTATCTTAATTATACTACAGGTTTATTGTATACAATTGTTAAAAGAAAATGATAATAGTTAAATTTTATTTACAATACTTCCTCTTAAATAAATATTTTATTTTTACAATAAAAGAAGTGTCTATCTTTTGATTTAAAAAAATCAATGCAGACACTTCCTTATTAATATATTTTGGTTAATTTATCTTTTAAAAATTTGCATTTTTTGACAAATTTTAGTGGTTATATATCCAATCATATAAAAAGCGGCATAAAGTAAAATATAGATATATGCTGAATCATTTAAAAACATATACATTAATATTATATAAGTTATTAAAGATACTACAAGTGATAAAATCCAGTTGGTTTTACTCAATACACAAACTATCCCTTGAATTAAAAAGGCAATTGGAAAAATTAAAATCATCCCTATTACAAAAATCCCTTTAGAATGAATATCTGGTATATTGAATATATCTGTAGCAAAAGTCAAAAACACCAATAACATTATGATTGTAGGAAATATAATACTAAAAACATTACTCTTTTTCATAATAAATTTTCCTTATTTGTAATTTTGAATTGGTTATTTAATGAAACTCATTAAATATAACCATTAAATTAATAATTTAATTACTTTGTCGCCTCAATTTCTCCCATCATTCTAACTAAGTCTTGTCCATATTGACCACCAGCCCAATTATTAGAAAGACTTTCAACTGTTTTAGCTTTCCCAAACAAAGATTTTTCATGTCTAGGGTCTACTGGATTTGAAAGTGGATAACCCTGTTGTCCTGCATATAGACATAAATGTTGAATTTGAGCTAGTATTCCCTCTTCCCAAGTATCAAATTTTGAGTGTGCATTTTTGTCAGTATCAGAACCACCAACAGAAGTCTTAAGTCCACAAGGATTCTTAAAAGATGCATCTAATACTCCACCAAAATTACAGAAACCAGTTTCTTTTGCTGATTGAGCTACAGCTAAAACAGGATTTACACCTTCTTGAACAGCTGTATCATACAGTATTGGTATTAATTCTATAAATAAATCATTGGCTTTTTTAGATTTTGCCCATTTTAAACAAGCTTCTAAGCTAGCTGTTGGTTCACCTAATATACTTGTCTCATCTTTCATAGGTGAATCCCCTTTTGTAGACGAATCACCATTATTCTGTGCAGCAGAAACACACTTATTATATACACTATCGCTTATTGAACCTAATCTAGTAATCTTATCTGCTCCTGCTAGTATGGATTTATCACTATCTTCTGATACTAATACAATTGGATTATCTTTAGCAATTGTAGAACCTGTAAGAGCATTTACTAAATCATATCCATCACTTAAATAAAATTCTGATGAATCTGGATAAAATTCTTTTATAACTTTTTTATTTGTATCATATCTATCTGAACCACCAAGTCTCTTAGAGTTAGTCTTGTTAACTAAACTCGTACTCATAGAAATACTTCCACCTACAGCATATGATTTTACATTACTTGTTGAAAAAGGAACACTTTTTCCATCTGTAAGTACTATAGGAGCTACATCTCTTACTGAGACAGGTGCAGCACTTATAGTATCAGCCTCTCCTTTATATGCATTAGTTAATATAACTTCATCAACTTTTTTAATGCTACTTACTTCTTTGGCAACACTATAACTAGTCTTTATTCTATCATCTCCACCTAATCTAGTTACTTGTGCTCCTGTATTTTTCAGTTCAGTTTCTACTGACTTACTTATTGATAACTCTTTACCTATTATGTATATCTTTTTTACATTTTTTAATCTTTGTTTTGTCTCATTTGGTATGTTACTTTTTTGAGCAAGTAAAATCGGAGCATCTACAGCACCAGCAAGACCACTTGCTGAAAGACCATCTGCTATAGAACTATCCATATTTACCACAATTGCTGTATCATAACTCGTTTTATCTGCTATTAATCCAGCCGTCTCGTATATGTTCTTACCTTTAATGGTATCTGATGTTAATGCACTTACATTAGGTGCGTTCATTAGAAATATAGCTAATGTTAAACCTAATGCTAAAACTCTTTTAATTGTTCTCATATTCTTCCCCCTTGATATATCAAGTTTAATCCAAAAATGACTATAACATAGTAATACATCTACGCTATAGTCATTTATTATAATTTAATAATTATATGTTTCTTATTATATCATAAATTACAAAAAGTTTCCATAATATTAGATAGATTAGAGAAAAAATTTACATTTTAGTTACAATTTTCCATTTTTTAATTCTAATGTATACATATTTGGTAACAATTTGTAATAAAAGATAGTAAATACACTTTGTATTCATTTTAATATTATACAATAATGAAATTTATTGCATATAAAAATTTAATAAAAATTATATAAGACTTTCACTATTGAATAAACATATTATAAAAAGCAATAAAAGATATCTTTTATTGCTTTATTTGAATAAACGAAATATAATGTATTGCGTAGGAGATAAGAACCAAGGAGTCAAAAAAATGATTTCTCTTCTGCTCCTATCTTTAATACCTGTACTGACTGGTGGTACTGTAGCTCTTTTCAATAACAGCACAAAGACAATTTAGGATTTGTTTTTTTCAAAAATCATATTATCATTTATCATTTGCATGTTATTTGCGATTACATTGCTCTTTCTATTTATTGTACTAATTGTTATTTTAAAGTTAATGAGAAAAATAACAATCAATATTTCACTGCTTCTTTCTTTAATGTTCGGTTTTGCTCTTGAAACCCTTATTATTGTATTTGTAACTACATGTGCAGGAACAATTGTAATAAATTTAAGCAGAAATATTATAGTAACAAGTGTAGCAGGTATGACTAATCCTTCATCATGATATTAAAATAGAAAATTTTAGATATGAAAAAGTTAAGAAAGGGCACAAAAATATAGCATTTAAGTGGATGACTATTATTCTAATTGATTATATAAAATGACTTTCCCATTTTAGAAATAGGAATAATTATTTTTTCAAAATAACCTAAAAAATAAGCTTCTAATAACTTAAAAATCTGGAATCTAACTTCTTCTATTAATCTCGTCTGTTATTAATGATTTAGAAATATACATTGCTTTTATTATATTTCTAAATCGTTTGTAATTAGTAGTACCCTCTGCAAATTTTGACTGTGCTTTTTCACATTTGCCTATACTTGAAGATACGGGTCGTAGTGCTTCTATTAATTCTTCTTTTGTATATTTATCAATTATATTTTCATCTGTTATTAATGATTTTGAAATATACATTGCTTTTATCCTATTCTTAAGGAGTGAGTGTTGAGAAGTCCCTTCCATAAACTTTAGTTGTGCTTTTTCACATCTTACGATAACTGAAGATACAACTCTTAGTGTTTGTATCAATTCTTCTTTTGTATATTTATCTATAGTATTTCACCTCAAATCCTAATTTATTATTGTATACCTTAACTTACTTTAATATTTTTTCATACTATTATAACATATTTTTAGTGCTATTCTAATATATAATGTGATATATTCTAATTAATGGTATTTTCGAACTTAATCAAATGTTATTCTATTATAAGGTCATAGTATATATATGAAAATACATAAAAATACTTAACTTTTTTAAGGAGATCTACGATGAGCAACAAACAAGGTTCTAACATAAAAGATGTAAAAATTAAAAATAAGTTAATAATACTGAAACTACTTTCTACAAATACTCCTATGTCTAGAGTTGATTTAGCTAAATCTACAGGTCTTACTAAAATGACTTTATCAAACCTAGTCACTGAACTTATTAATGAAAATATGATTAGAGAGATAGAATCATCAACTTTAAATGCACATTCATCAGGTCGTAAACCTATTTTATTAGATATTTCTAATATCTCTCCTTGTGTTTGTGGCATTTTGATAAGAAGAAATATTTGTAAGGTAATCATTGCAGATTTAAAAGGTAATATTGTCAAACAACTTTTTGAGACTTACCCTAAATATCTGTCAAATGACGTTTTAAAAGATATAATAAAACGAATGTTTTCTAAAATAATGAAAAATAACAAAAGAGATATAATTGGAATTGGGATTTCTTCAATAGGTCCTGTAGATAATATAAATGGTATAATATTAAATCCTCCAGACTTTGGAAACGTATCAAACCTAAACATAGTAAATTTTATAGGAGAAATATCTGATTTACCTATATTTTTGATAAATGATGCTAATGCAGGTGCTTTGGCTGAAAAAATGTATGGTCTAGGTAAAGATATTCCAAATTATATATATCTACATATAATGAATGGAATCGGAGCTGGTTTAGTATTAGAAAATAAACTTCACACTGGTAATTTAGGGCAAAGTGGTGAAATAGGGCATACATCTATTAATTTTAGTGGTCCAGTATGCAGTTGTGGCAATAATGGATGTCTAGACTATTATACAAGTGTGAGTAAGTTAATTAAAAGAATTGAATCGTTAAGTCATATTTATCCAGATTCTCCACTAATTAATTGTAAAGATTTTCTCTAGTCAAGTTAATAGATGAAGCCAATAACAAGGATAATCTAGGTATGTTTTTACTTGATGAATTTTGTACATATATATCATATGCATTAGTAAATACACTTACCTTAATTGATTGTAGTTCTATAATAATAGGTTATGACTTTAATATTCCTGGTACATTTATAGAAAATACATTATTAAAGAAATTGACTGCTTCAGCAAGTTTTTCTAAATATAAAAAAATAAATGTAAGGCATTCAAATTTTGGAGCAAATGCACCACTAATTGGTTCTGTAGCCATAGTAAGCTATAATTTTTTTAATGGTAGTATAAGTTTTGATTAAATATGTAAAATATTAAAATATTTAATCACTTTTGTTGAATATTTTTCCATTTAATATTATTATATCTTATAAGAGCGTTTAAAATTTGGAGGTATAAAAATGATTTCAGCTAAAATGGAAAAATTACTTAATGAACAGATTAACCATGAATTATATTCTGCATATCTTTACCTTTCTATGTCTTCTTACCTTGAAGCAGAAGGACTTAAAGGATTTTCTAATTGGTTTTATGTTCAATATAAAGAAGAAACAGACCATGCTATGTATTTCTACAAATACTTACATAATGTAGGAGGAAATGTTCAGCTTGATGCTATACCAATGCCAGATGCAGACTTCACTTCTGCAATGGATGTTCTTGAGCGTACATTAGCTCATGAACAAAAAGTTACTGCTTTAATAAACAATCTAGCTGCTGTAGCAAACTCTGAAGCAGACTTTAGAACTTCTCAATTCTTACTTTGGTTTATATCTGAACAAGCAGAAGAAGAGACAACTTGCGAAGACAATATAAAACGTGTTAAACTTGCTGGAGAAGGTGGGTTATTCTTTGTGGACCAAGAATTGGCTACTCGTACATATTCAGCACCAACAAATCCACCTGTAACAATATAAAAATATTACCATTAAAATTTTTAGTATAATAGATAAGGTGTATTAAATGTGGGGTGACTGAAAATCACAATCTATAAATTAGTGTGATTTTCAGTCAGTACTTTAATTATGGTTGAATACCAAAACTTGTTAACTATTTATATTTAACTATTAAGGCGTCTACTGCACATACACCTTTTCCTTTAGGATATACGAACACAGGATTTAAATCTATTTCCTTAACCTCATCCTTGTTTTCATAAGCATATTTACCTAATTTAACCATCATATCCGCAAGAGCATCAACATCACAAGGTTCACTACCTCTGTATCCATTTAAAAGCTTAAATGATTTCAACTTCTTAAGCATCATTATAGCTTCATCATGATTTATAGGCAAAGGATATAAAGTAGTATCTTTAAATACTTCTACAAATACTCCACCTAAACCAACCAATAACATTGGTCCAAACTGGTCATCATTAGTTATACCAATAATTATTTCTATTCCACTTTCAACCATTTCTTGAACCAATATACCATCAATCTTGGCATTTGGCTTTGCTTCTTTTACGTTAGTTAAAATCTCATTATATGCGTTTACTGCCTCTTCTCTATTATTAATTCCTACTTTGACTCCTCCAACATCAGACTTGTGTAATATCTCTGAAGAGTTTATTTTTAGGACAACAGGATAGTTTATATAATTTAAAATTTCATCCAATTCATCAATACTTTTTGCAATACCTTGACCTGGCACTGGTACTCCATATTTCTTCATTTCAATTTTACTGTCTAATTCCGATAAAGCTACTACATTATTTGAGTTTCTTTTCTTAACAGCTTCAAATTCTAAAGTTCTCTTTGAATAATCATAATCTACAAATTTAGCCATTTTATTGAAACAAGTAAATGTAGTCCCAACTGATGACATTATAGGTACTTGGCTGTTTTCTAACCTAGCCCTATAATTCAGATATCTATTTCCTTCAAGTGTAGGAACTGCAAATACAGGTTTCTTTAATCCCTGCTCTCTAGCTTCGCTTACAGCTTGACAAAGAGTCTCATGCATTTCATTTTCTTCATCTCTTATATTTGCACCTATCATAGTAAATCCAACACTATCATCTTTATCAAATGTGTGTAATAATCCTACTATCATATCTTTTTCATGGAATAATGCAGTCGTAGCATCCAATGGATTTTTAGGTGTTGCAAATCCTGGAAGATATTTTTTCATCTCTTCTTTAGTTTCAGCAGATATTTCTGCAAGTTCTACGCAATTTTCTTCTGCTAAATCTGCACAAATAGTATTTTCTCCGCCTGAGAAGTTTATTGCTGCAAAATTAGAATTTTTAGGTAAATTACCCTCTAAGACACTAAAAGCCTGAGCTAAACTCATAAATTGTTCTAAATTCTCTACAGAAATTACTCCATACTTTTCAAAAATACTTTCAAAAGCTTTACTTGAACCAGCTAAGTTTCCTGTATGGGAAGCAGCTGATATAGCTCCTTTTTCTGACCTTCCTGACTTCAAGATTATTACTGGTTTTCTTTTTTGAGCTGCTTTTTTTAGTGCATTTATAAATTTTTGAGGATTTTTTAGTCCCTCAAGATAAATAGCTATTACTGATGCATAATTATCATCTACAAGAAAGTCTACTGCATCTTCTAGTGTAACTATATTTCCATTTCCTGTTGAAAAACCATAAGATATATTAAAATAATCACTTGAAACAATTTCTGCAGTTATAAATCCACTTTGCCCTACAATTCCTATCCCTGGTTTTTTAGTATCCAAATCCCACTTAGAACCACCAGCCCATAGATTAACTTTATCTATACAGTTTAGTAATCCCATACAGTTTGGACCTAATATTTTCATATCATATGTATTAGATATTTCTATAAGTTGATTTTCTAAATCTACTCCATCTTCTGTTCCTTCTTCTGCAAATCCACTAGCATATACCACTGCCGCCTTTGTTCCTAATTCTCCAGAATCCTTTAACACAGATGGAACTACATTTCTAGGTGTGCATACTACCACACAGTCTACAACTTCTGGAACTTCTTGTATTGTCTTATAACATTTTCTGCCAAATAACGCTTCTCTTTTTGGATTTACATAATATACTCTATCTGTATCTTTACTTTTTACTATGCTAAGTGCAGCACTTCTACCAAAACCAAGTTTATCAGTAACTCCTACTATAGCAATACTCTTTGGTCTAATAAGTTTTTCCAAACTCATAAATTCACTCTCCTATATGTTTATAGTTGTGATTTTAAGTAAATTCCATCTCAAGATAAAGCTTCTCTTGGCACTTAAGATTTGCTAAATCTTGAGATGAATCACTTAAGATAAGGGTAATTTATTAAATGGCGTTATTATAGCCTTCCATGAATGCTGCTTCATTTTGAACATTAAATTTGCCTTTTCCTTTTTCCTCAAAGAAATCACACATAGTTTTTATAGCTAATTCTTTCTCAAATAATCCTGTTTTTGCAACCAATGCTCCAAGAACTACTACATTTGCGGCTTTTGGATTGTTTGCCTTTTGAGCTAATTCCTGACAATTTATTTTAACTACATTTACATCTTCTCTTAATACTATATTTTCATCTATAGCAGACGTATTAATAACTACTGTTCCTCCTTCTTTTACTAAATTTATATAATCTAAGGATGGCTTATTCATTGCTACTAAAACATCTATTTCTTCCATATCAGGTCCACCTATACTCTCATCAGAAAACTTAACCACACTGTATGCTTTTCCACCTCTCATAGTTGGACCATATGCTGGCATCCAAGTAACTTGTTTTCCTAATTCAAGTGCTGATTCAGCCACAATTAAACCTAAAGTTAAGACTCCTTGACCACCAAATCCTGCAAATACTAACTCTTTTTCCATAACTATTCACCATCCCTTTGCTTAAATTCGCCAAGAGTATAATATGGCACTATTTCTTCTTCAATCCACTGGATAGATTTTTCTAATGATACACCCCAGTTAGTTGGGCAAGGTGCTAATATTTCAACCAATGAATATCCCTCTCCATTCAATTGAGCTTCTATAGCATTTTTTATATATTTTTTTAGATTAATTATTTCTTTTGGACTATGAACTGAACCTCTTGCTACATAGGCTACATCAAAGTAATTTGCCACCATTTCAGGAACTTTTAATGGACTACCAGTAGTTTTTATATCTCTTCCATTTACACTTGTTGTTGTAACTTGACCTGGCATAGTAGTCCATGACATTTGACCACCAGTCATTGCAAAGTTATTGTTATTTATTACAAACACAGTTATATTATGATTTCTATATGCAGTATTTAATGTTTCAGAAAGACCTATAACATATGCATCTCCATCACCTTGATAAGTCATAACTAACATATCTGGTCGTGCTACTTTTACTCCTATAGCTGTAGATGAAGCTCTACCATGTGCGGTTTGCATCTTATCTCCATTCCAGCTAAAATTCATATTACAAACACAGCCAACGCCTAAAGTTAATACATGATTTTTTTCATATCCATTTTCTTCTATCACTTCTGCTATTATACGGTTTACTATTCCATGACCACAACCTGGGCAAAATTTATTTGGTATTGAAACAATGCTAGGTGTTAATCTATCTGTAGCCATATTAGAACACCTCCTTAATTTCGCCAGATTTTATTTTGCTGTAAGTGTCCATTACTTGTAATGTTTTTGGTATATGATTTCCACTAAATAATCCATAAACAGGTACATTTTCTTTGCATATTTTCTTTGAAGCTAATGCAACATCCTCTACTAACTGCCCTGTATCAGTTGACTCTACTGAGATAAATCCTTTTACATCTTTATTTACCTTTTCAAATGCTTTATATGGGAAAGGCCACACTGTTATTGGTCTTATTATTCCAACTTTTTCGCCTTGTTCTCTAAGTCTTCTAACCGCATTCATAGTTGTTCTTGATGGTATACCGAACGCTACAAACACATATTCTGCATCTTCAACTTGATAATCTTCCCATTGTTGTTCATTTTCAGTTATTTTCATACGCTTTTCCATACAAAAAGCTGGTTTTTGGTTATCTGGAACTTTTGCATGGTCTCTATTGCTTCCATCATAAGTCCAACCTAAGTCTTCTTCTCTTTTCTTAAATTCAGGAAACTCTACTGGTTCCATCATTTGACCTAAAGCTGCTTCTGTCAAAATTTCAACAGGCACTCTATATTTCTCCGCTACATCAAATGAGTTATACATTAAATCTACAGTTTCTTGAATACTATTTGGTGCATAAACTATTAGATGATAATCTCCATTTCCTCCCCCTCTAGTGTCTCTTAGGTAGTCTGTTTGTGCTGAATCTAGTGAACCAAGACCAGGTCCCCATCTTTGCACATTTACAATTACACAAGGATAATGATTTGCACATAAATATGAGATTCCTTCTTGTTTTAAAGATATTCCTGGTCCTGAAGAACTTGTCATAGACCTCATTCCACTTGCATATGCTCCATATACCATATATATAGCAGCCATTTCATTTTCAGATTGTATAAAAGTTCTTCCAAGTTCAGACATTCTATGTGATAAAAATTCCATTACCTCTGTTTGTGGTGTAATTGGATATCCTGCATAAAACTCACAACCACCTCTTAGAGCTGCTTCTGCAATGGCGTGATTCCCCTTCCACATTTTTTTCATATTCTCCCAACTCCTTTTAAGCCTCTTGACATGCTTCTTCTTTAATTATTTCAAATACATTATCTGGACATACTTGATAGCAGATTCCACAAAGTATGCATTTGCTTTCATCGACTTCTACATGAGTATATCCTTCTGTGTTTATATTATCGGATATTTTTAATGCTCCTTTTTTACAAGATATAACGCAGTATTCACAACTTTTACATCTCTCTGCGTTTATTTTTAAACTCATAGTTACACCCCATTTCGTAATATTTCTATCTATTAGCCAATACTTGGCTCTTCCTTAAGATTTAATATTTCTTTTAAAACTGCTACAAATTTCTTGTTTTCTTCCATAGTTCCAATACTTACACGTGCATGTGTAGCATTTGGTCTTATTACAAAACCTCTTTGTTTTAAGTCTTCAAATAGCTTAGGTATATCTGTTTTCATATCTACATAAAGGAAGTTTGATTGTGAATCTACAACATCAAATCCCATTTTTGTGAACTCGTCTTTGAAATAATCCATTCCAACTCTATTTAACTCATATGTCTCCTTTATAAATTCATCATCATCAAGTGCTGCTGTTGCTCCACTTATCGCAACACGATTAGCAGAGAAAGGTTCTTTTACGGTAAATAAAGTTCTTATTATCTCATCTTTAGCAATACCATACCCTACTCTAAGTCCTGCAAGACCATATATTTTAGAGAAAGTTCTTGTCACTATAACATTGTAATTTTCTCTTACATATTTAAGCCCATCCACATAATTAGGTACTGTTAAAAATTCTATATATGCTTCATCTAATATAGTTATAATATTTTCAGGGACTTTCTTTAAAAATTCTTCCAATTCTTTATCATCTACAATTGTTCCTGTTGGATTATTAGGATTACATACACATATTAACTTTGTTTTATCTGTAATCTTATCTAATATACCTTGTAAATCATACTTATAATCCTCTGTTAAAGGTACCTCTACTGGTATTCCTTCATTTTTAACAGTTGCTGTTCTATAAGACGGGAATGTTGGGTCACAGTATATAACTTCATCCCCTCTATTTATAAAAGCTTCACCTATTAGCGTGATAACGTTATCTGCTCCATTAGCAACAATGAAATTTTCTGCTTTTAGATTCAATTTTTCAGCTAATTTTCTTCTAAGTTCATTAGCTTCTGGCTCTGGATAAAGTTGACCTTGTTTTAACATTTCAATCATAGCTTCCATTGCTTTTGGTGATGGTCCTAGAGGATTTTCATTTGAAGCTAGTTTTATTATTTCTTTTACACCATATTTTTCTTTTACTTTTTCTATTGGTTCACCTGGAACATATTGATGTAATTCTTTTACTGTATTTCTCAATAATTTTTCTATCATTTTTAAAAGCCCCCTCTGTATATGTATTTTCATTTATATAAACGCTATTGCGTCTACTTACTCTCACAACTAAACTAAGTCATTTACTCAAATTTTTTATTAAGCGTTTCTTTGATTTAATTCTTCTCTTATTTGATTTAATTTTTTATCACTTACTGGATATAAGATTGCTATAACAACAGCTATTATTAAAGGTATTGCCATAGAGTAAGAAATCATATTTATAAAACCTGTTTTAACTGCTGCTGTAACTACCATATCAGCTTGATATCCCATTGAATTCATTAAAATTGTTCTTATAGTAGTCGCAAGTAATACACCTACTTGTATTGCAACTGGATATAGTGACATACTTAAACCTGGTAAATCTTTTCCTGATTTCCAATGTCCATAATCACAAGAACCAGCAAAGAAGTTAAGATTTATTATTGATACTACATTTGAGAAACCTCCACCAATTGCCAATAACATAGTTACACCTAAAGTTGTTCTCCCCCAAGGAGTCCATGCAACTAACAAGTGACATAATGCACATATAGAGAAAGAAATTATTGAAGCTAATTTTTGTTCTTTACAAATTCTTATAAATACTGGTGCGAAAAACATAAAGCCTACACTTACCAAAGGCATTATTGCTAAAAATACTGCTAATCCACGTTCATCTTCTATTACATACTTAAAGTAATAAGGAGCTAAAGGTCCTAGCCCTATAGATCTTATGCATATAAGAAACTCTAAACAGAATGCCATCATAAGTGGTACATTAGTAAATAAAGCTTTTAGCATTTCACTTGCTTTAATTTTTGGTTTTTCTTCTTTTTGAAGTACTTCAGCTTCTGCTCCAGACTTTATTATCTCTGTTGAAGAAAACCAAAATACTAGAAGACATCCTACTGCAAAGAATAGATAAGTACCTAAATAACCCATTCCTTCTCCACCTAGTACATCTGCAAATAAAACTAATAATAACGGATATGAAAAACCTACTAAAAATTTTCCAACTTCTTTGAATATATTTGTAGTAGTCGAACCTATAACTCTGTCTCTAGGTGTTTTAGTAACCACAGGGTAAATAGCATAGATTATAGTGAAAACTACTTGCTGAGCACAAGATGCTATTAACAATAATGCTGTCATTAAAGGTAAAAGTAATGTTGGGCTTATTTTCATTAATGGAACTATGAAAAATACTCCATATGTTAGTGCTAATGCTGCTGGTGTATATCTAAGCCAAGGATAATATTTTCCTTTTTTAAATGGTTGTTTGTCAAATACAGTCCCTGTTATTGGAGCCACAGCCATCTTTATGAAAGATTGTATTATTTGCATACCACCTGCCATAATTACCCCAAGCTTTGCTACATCAGTTAAAAATATGTTTGTTACTGTTGATACAAAGTAGCCTATAAAATTATATGCCAAATTTATAGAACCTGAGTAAGTGTATACTGCTCTCTTTTTAGGGTCTCTCATATCATCTCTAAAGTTTGATATAAGGTTTCCTTTTGGTTTGCTTTCTTGACTACTCACATCTACCCCTCCTTAATATAATTTATTCTTTATTTATTTTTATTCACGTATAATAATTTGAATTTCAAATCCATCTCTACACTTTCTATAATTCGAATCAAATTTTTATATATGTATAATTTTAATTTAATTATATTCTTAAAATTCATAATTGTCAAACACTTTTTGGTTTTATTTTTTCATTACTCAAATGAACCAAAAAGGCATTTATACTTAATTTAAATCGTTATTTTTATTAATATATCCATATAAAGTGTCACCAAAGCATACATTCCAAATTATTTTATCAAAATTTTACTTATTTTAAATTATTATAAATTTATTCAAGAATAATTTTTATCTTCTTTTTATATACTACAATCAGATATTAAAAATATTTTTTCGCCCTTTAAATTCCTTTTATTTTTATACATGTACTATTGATTTTAAAATAAAAGCATGTTACAATTACAAAAAAGAATATATCAAGTAAACGTTTATTATAATCTTTAATTTCAGAATTTTCAATTTTCTTATTTTATCTAACTTTTACATAACATAATATGTTAAATTATTGTAGCTACACTAATCCAAAGCCAGTTAAAGTCAATATTGTCTTACTTTTATATAAAATATATTTTATAAATATATTTTATAAATTTTATTTAAAAAATATTATATAAGGAGAAAAAATTATGTTACTTTTAATTGCTACATGTGCAGTGTACATATGGATTGGCTTTTATTTTTCTAAAAAAGTTAAAACAGCATCCGATTTCCTAATTGCGGGTAGAAATCTTCCTTTACCCATACTTGCCGCAACTATTGCTGCTACGTCTTTTGGAGGAGGATGTTTGGTTGGTGGAGTTCAATGGGGAGCTGAAAGAGGACTATGGGTTGGTATGTACTCTACTATAGGTGCGGCTTTAGCTTGTTTTGTAAATGCGTTTTTTGCAGGAAAATTAAGAAGCTTATCATGTGATATAACACCTGCTGACTATATTGAAACTAGATATGGTCATAGTATATTCTTAAGAGCTTATCAATGTCTTGTAACACCAATATCAATATTAGCTATTATGGGCAGTCAACTAATATCTTTTGGTTCTGTATCTACTGCATTTGGTATCCCTTATGATATAGCTGTAATTGTAGGAGTCATAGTAATCATTATATATACTTATGCATCAGGAATGTGGGGAGTTGCAGTATCAGCATTTATTCAACTTGCTATTTGTGTAGTATTTTTGCCAATAGTAGCTTATATAAGCTTAAAATTAGTTGGCGACAATCCTTTACTTATGTTACAATCAATGGTAAAAGAACCATTCTTCCCAGGAAATAAGTCGCTTAGTGATTTTATGTATACAGTTTTACCATTGGTTTTAGGCTCAATATTTTCTTATGAAAGTTTTTTGAGATACCAATGTGCTGATAATGCTAAAAATGCAGTTAAAAGCAGTGTTATTGCAGGATTTATACTATTATTTCTTGCTTTCCCTATAGGCATAATTGGAGCTATTGGTGGTAGTTTATTTCCAAACATATCATCTGTTCAGGTTTTACCTCAAATGATATCAACAACTCTACCTCCTTTAGTTTCTGTATTATTCTTAGCTGCTATATTAGCTGCAATAATGTCCACTGCTGACTCATTAATGACCTCAATGAGTGCCATAATATCGAGAGATATTTATAATAAATTATTACATCCTAATATAGAGTTTAATGATTTAAAAAATACTCTTAAATACTCTCAAATCGCCTCAGCTTTAACAGCTATAATAGGAGCAATTATAGCACTCAAGTTTGACAGTTTATTAGAACTATTATTTTGGCCAGCACCATTATGTACAGGTGTGATATTTGCACCATTTGTCATTGGTCTTTCCTGGAAAGGTGCTACAAAAAAAGGAGCTATCTGTGCTGTCATAGTAAGTGCAATATTAGCATTTTTAAATATGATTGGCCTCCTTACTGTCTTTGACAGAATTTTAGTACCTATAATAGGTGGTTCGGTTACGATATTTATAGTTAGTAAATTTTCAAAAAAAGATTGAAAAGAAAGGTATACACAGTAAATATGTCAAAATCAGAAAAAGGTAAGGAAACAAAAGCTAGTATTATAAGTGCTGCTAGAGAATTATTTTTTGAACAAGGTTATCACAAGACAACCACTAGGCAAATTGCAGAAAGAGCCAATATAAATTTAGGCTTAATAAGTTATTATTTCTCAAGTAAAAGTGAAATAGGAGCTATAATATATGAAGATATAAGGGATGAAATGCAATCTTTAATCTATAATTATCATGAAGAAGGTACAATGATGATGTTCTTTCTTGCTATGAATGCTGACCTTTGTTTTCTTTTAAAAAATGAAGCGTATAGAAACTTTTATTTGGATATAGCTTATGAGGAAGCTATTTTAAGCTATCAACGAAGTGTAACTGAAATGGTCATGAAAAGATATGTTAATGAAAAAGAATCTATAGAACATGACGAATTGATACTTTCCTGTATTGGTATACTCGCTATGAAACCTGAGATAATTAGGGTCTATACTTCACATAAATATGATATATCTTATCAATCTGTAATAAAATATTTTACAAAACAGTTTCTAATTAACCTTGGTCACAGCACTGATTTATGCGAAGATATTTTAGAAGAATTGAGTAAATACTATATAGATATAGTTGATAATTTTACGCCAATAATAACTCGCATAAGAACTTAATAAAATTTTATTGAACTTTTAGAGACTGAAATTTTGAAATCATAATTGTATTTTAATATTTCAGTCTTTATTACGTTTAAAAATACTTTATAATATTTTGCTCTAATGACAATAAAATGCTTATCCAATTGCATCTATAAATTTCTTTATCCATAAATCCCATAGACGCCATTCATGACCACCAACACACTCTTCATATACAATATCAACATCTAAAGATTCTGCATATTTTTTAAAGGTTTGATTATTCTTATATAAAAAATCCCTATCACCACAAAATTGATAAATTTTAGGAATATCTTTATTACTCTCTTTAAGATTCTTAAGTATGTAAAGTAAATCATTCTCACTATTTCTAGCATCTTCTGGTTTCCCAAAGTCATGGAATAGAATATCAGCATTTGTTTCTATTTGCTGATTTTCCAACTCATGAATCATATCAGGTGAACCAGAAAAACTTGCTACTGCTGAAAATTCATTTGGTTTTGAAAGTGCTAATTTTAAAGCGCCATACCCTCCCATAGACATTCCAGCTACAAAATTATCTTCTCTCTTATCTGATAAAGGAAATATAGCTCTAACAAATCTAGGTAACTCTTCACTTACAAAGGTGAAATATTTATGTCCATATAACATATCTGTGTAAAAACTAGTTTCTACCCTTGGTATTACTAAAGCTATATTTTTGCTTTTGGCATAATGTTCTACATTAGTGTATCTAATCCATGAACTTTGGTCATCTTCTAGCCCATGAAATAAGTACAATGTTTTAAACTTATCTTCAAAGTCATATATCTCTTTGCCAGTAAATAGTTCTTTTCCATTTGCTATAGGTAAAACTACGATTATATCAGTCTCTCCTCCTGTATATTTTGATTTAAATTTACATTCTATAAATGCCACAAAAAACACCTCTTCTATAATGAATTTATTATCTAAAAAACACCAAGATTTTAATTGTCTCAGTGCTTTAAATATTTTATTAATTTATATATTTTTAACTACATATAATCAGAAGTATCTGTTGGTAATCCTTTTTTATCTAATTTACCCTCAATAATATCTTTAATTATAGAATAAATTACTGCAAATAGAGGAACTCCTATTACCATTCCAACAAAGCCTAATAATTTACCTGCAACCAACAATGAGAATAAAATCCAAAATGCAGATATCCCAATTGAGTCTCCAAGTATTTTAGGTCCTATAATATTTCCATCTATTTGTTGTATTATTAATATAATTAACAATAACCATAGTGCTTGTATTGGAGAAACAAACATTACTATTATTGTAGATGGTATTGCTCCAAACAGTGGTCCAAAGAATGGAATAATATTTGTAATACCAATTATTACTGATATTAATAATGTATATGGCATTTTTACCACTGTAAGTATTACAAATGTTAAAATACCTATAATAAATGAATCTAGTATCTTACCACCTAAAAATCTACCAAATGTATAGTTACTTCTGTGAGTTAATTCTAGAATTTTAGCAGCTTGTGTTTCTGTAAAAAGTGCATAAGTTATTTTTTTACTTAATCCATAGAATTTTTCTTTATCAATTAGCAAATATACTGAAACAATCAATCCTAGTACAATATTCCATATACTAGAAGCTATATCCTTCAACATATTTCCTAATATTGGTATTAAATCTGTTACAAATTTTATAATGTATGTGACAAATTCATTCCATTTATCTACTGCTAAATTAAAGTATTGTTCATCAAGATTTAAATCAGTCATTAATTTATCAAGAAGCTTAGTTGCGTTGTTTACATACATAGGTATATCATTTGCTAATCCAACAATACTCTCAATTACTTGAGGTAATACGAATTGCATAAATAAGTAAAGTATCAATGCAGCTGTTGCATATGTTAATAAAAGACCCAATCCTCTTTTTGATTTTTGTTTTAGGCTTTTTAATTTTTCACTTTTGATAAAAAGTCTTTCTTCATAAAATTTCAAAATAAAATTCAGAAGATATGCAATAGCAAACCCTATTATAAATGGCTGTAATGTTGTAAACATAATATCTAAATTGTTGGAGAATACATCAATTTGTGATGATATAAGATAGAATATAATACTACAAGCAGATATTATAAACGTATAAATTGCTATTGTCGTGTACTTTGTATTCCAATTAATTTTCATTTTTTCCTCCTTATTTCTATATAATTAAATTTTATCACAAAATTACTACTTTTATAACAAATATGCCAAATTAAAATTTTTAATTTGATAAAATATAATCAAAATATATATTTTTAATTTGATTTGTATTTTTTCTACAATATAGTTTACATCATTTTTTTTAAGAATTTTAATTAATTTATCATTATATGGTGCATATCTAATAGGAATATCTAAATTTAATTTTTTCAATACACTTTTGTAATGCGTAAATGTATCAAATCCTGCTTTACCATGATATGAACCCATACCACTTTCACCAATACCTCCAAATGGTAAGTAGTTGGTAGCTATATGGATAATTGTATCATTTACACAACACCCTCCTGCTGGAATCATTTCTAAAACTTTATTTTCCAAATACTTATCTTTTGTAAATATATAAAGAGCTAGTGGATTTGGTCTTTGTATAATTTCTTGCAAAATTTCGTCTAAGTTTTTGTATGTCAAAACAGGAAATACTGGTCCAAATATTTCCTCCTTCATTATATCATCATCCCAACTAGCATCATCTATTATAGTTGGCTCTATTTTTAATGTATGGTTATTATAATTACCACCATATACTACCTTTTCCATATCAATAAGGGATATTATACGCTTAAAATGCTTTTCATTTATAATTTTAGGAAATTGCTCATTATCACATGGATTCTCTCCAAAATACTGTTCAATATAATATTTTATTTTCTCTATTAACTCATCTTTTTTATTCTCATGTACTAAAATATAATCTGGTGCTACACAAGTTTGTCCTGCATTTATTAGTTTTCCCCATGTCAATCTTTTTGCAGCAAGATTTATATCTGCATCTTCTAGTATAATACAAGGACTTTTTCCTCCTAGTTCCAAAGTTATAGGAGTTAAATACTTTGATGCTGCTTTCATAATTACTTTACCTACCGCAGTGCTTCCTGTAAAAAATATATAATCGAATTTTTCTAAAAGTACTTTTTCGCTTTCTTCTTGGTCACCTTGAACTACTGCAATATATTCTTTTGAAAATATACTTTCAAGTATGTCTTTGATTATATGTGAAGTTGATACAGAGTACTCAGAAAGTTTTATTATTGCACAATTGCCTGCTGCTAATGACCAAACCAATGGTATAAGAGCTAGTTGAAATGGATAATTCCAAGGTGACATTATAAGTGTAACACCATAAGGTTGAGGAACAACCTTAGATATAGATGGAAAATTGACCATACTTGAACGAACTCTTTTTGTTTTGCTCCATTTTTTTATATTTTTTATAGCAAAATTCAACTCACTATATAAAATACCTACTTCTGTCATAAATCCTTCAAAATTTGATTTATTTAAATCCTGTTTTAATGCCACAAGTATTTTATCTTCATTTTTTAATATAACTGACTTTAGCTTTTTTAACTGCTCTAAACGAAATGATACATCTCTTGTTTTACCTGTATTATAGTATTCCCTTTGCATCATTACTATCTTATTTATATCCACTATTTAAACCCCCCTCTTTAAGAATTAGACTACTCTATTTTTAAAACAAATTGTTTAAATTTCTATTAATATAATTTTTATACAATAATAAATTCATATCAATATAACATAAATTTACAAATAAAAAAAGCCCCCCTTTTAGATACAGGAGAACTAATAAAAAAATTGTATTTTTAAGAATTAATTACTCTATAAATTACAATATAGTTATAAGCTTGTGTTTTGAAGTTTATCCACATAATCAAGTATAGGATTTAGATACTTTTTATCACACCAATCAAAATCTTCTCCTAATAATAAAGGAGCTTCTATTGGATTAAAACCTTGACGTTGTTTTTTAGCTATTGACTTTTTAAGAAAACTACAAAGAGTGGTATCAAGCCATGACATTTTTGTTTCATTCCATTCGCCACGGCAGTAAAAACAAGGAATATTATTCAACTTATCCTTAAAATTAACTTCTCTCAGTTTTCTTATTACTGAATCATCATATGGAGATGCTCCTACACCAAAAACAACTAGATTTTTACCTGCTAATTTCTCATAGTGCTTTTTAAAAAAAGAAATTCCTGCTATATTACAAGCATAAAGACCTCCACCTAAAATAATTGTATCGTAATCTATAATCTTTTCTAGATTAACATCCTTAATTTCAAAAATATCACAAGCTAATGATTCTGAAAGCCATTTAGCATATTTTTTTGTTGAACCATACTTACTTTTATAAATTATCACTATATTTTTCATGTTAATTATCTCCTTAATCTTGATAATAACTATAATTAGTAACTAGTTACTTTATATTATAGTAATTAATTACTTTTGTGTCAATAATCTTATTTTTTATCATATATAATGAAGCGGTATAGCTTAGATAACTATACCGCTTTATACAAATTATAATTTATAATAATTTTACAACTTAACTCCAAACTAACTACTTTAAATAAATTCTAGATTACAATACCTTTTAAAAAGTTTATTCTAAAACATACTTTTTATACTTGTTATATTCTATATTACTACATTCTACATCTAAAAGAGTTCCCTCTTCCATATATTCTGTATTTATGACACTTGTATTATTATTAAAATAAGAAGCTACATTTCCTTCACTGTATGGAATCAAAAACTTACATCTTATATAATCTTTAAATATGCTATCACAAATGCATTTTACCATTTTGTCTATATTTATATTTTTTTTGGCTGAAACAAATATACCTTCCTTGCCTATATCATCTACAATATCATTTAATAATTCTTCATCAACTAAATCAATTTTATTGTAAATATTTATTATAGGGATATCATTTGCGCCAATTTGATTTAAAGTATCTACTGTTACTTTAATATGATTTTTATAGCTTGGATTTGAAACGTCAATAACATGTAATAACACATCTGCTTCGCACACTTCTTCTAATGTCGACCTAAATGCTTTTACTAAATCATGTGGTAGATTACTTACAAATCCAACTGTATCAGACAATAAAAATTCTTTATTATCTTGAAGAACTATGCTTCTAATAGAAGTTTCTAATGTCGCAAATAACATGTTTTTTTCAAATACTTTCTTTTCTTCAGAGTTTTTAAATATATCAACTAATTCATTCATTATTGAAGATTTTCCGGCATTTGTATATCCAACTAAAGCTACATTTGGAAGATTAGATTTTTTTCTCATATTTCTTTGAGTTTCTCGTTGGAATTTTAAATCATCTAATTCCCTATTTAGAGAAGTTATCTTTTCTTCTATTCTTCTACGGTCGAGCTCTAATTTCTTTTCACCAGAACCTCTATTTTTAGTACCTACTCCTCCACTTTGACGCCCTAAATTTTCATTTGAGCCTATAAGTCTTGGTAACATATATCTTAAACTTGCTACTTCCACTTGAAGCTTGGCTTCTCTAGTTTTTGCCCTTTGTGCAAATATATCAAGTATCAATGCTGTTCTATCTATAATTTCACAGTTTAATTTTTCTTCAAGGTTTTTAAGTTGTGATGTAGAAAGCTCATTATAAAACACAACTATATCTGCTTTTTCTTGTTTTATTATATTTAATAATTCTTCAACTTTACCTATACCAATATAATATGCTCTATTAACCTGCTTTGCATTTTGAGTTATACTTCCTACAACATCAATATTGCATGCAGAGCATAAGTTTTCAAGTTCAATCATTAGTTCGTTGAAATCCTCAGATTTACTATTTATGTTTAGTCCTACTATTATTCCTTTTTTTGCCATATCCATATTCTCCTTATATACTATTTTTTATTTAATATATAGCACGAGATTATGGCTCTATAATTAAATTCATTAAGAATTTGCTTGTTTAATTTTATCCTTAAATGATACTTCTAATTTAATATTATAATAACCATAATCGTGCGTTATTTTCTTAATCTTATATAAAAAATCACTTTAAAACACCTCTCCTCAATTATATTATGTAGTTTTTTCAATAAAAAAACTCCTTATAAATCTAAGTAATACAAAACAATCTACTTACATTATAAGAAGGATTAAAATTCTAAATATATATTAAAAATATGTCAATTTAATTGACTCATATGTGATTATTATATTATATTTAACCCAATTCTTAAATTTAAGTAGTTTTTTACACAACTAATAAAAGTAACTAAAGTAGATAACTTTACATAATTGTTAACTATTAAAATTAAATTTTATTATTAATAAAATTTAAAGAATACGATTAAATATACATCTTGATAATCACCTCCAACATTTTCCTTATTATATATTATAACAAAATACATAACTTTGTAAATACATAAAAAAATAGATAAGATTATATCTTACAAAATATAATCTTATCTACATAGTTTATTCTATATTTCTCTTACAACGATACTCATATTTTAAAGTAAATTCTTACTACATTGCTTCATCTTCTTCAAATTGAGAATTGTAAAGATTAGCATAGAATCCACCTTTCTTTAGAAGTTCCTCATGGTTTCCTTGTTCAACTATATCTCCTTCATTCATAACAAGAATCATGTCAGCATCACGTATAGTTGATAATCTATGTGCTATAACAAAGCTTGTTCTACCTTCCATAAGATTATCCATAGCTTTTTGAATTAATACTTCTGTTCTAGTATCAACAGAACTTGTAGCTTCATCCAATATTAAGATTTTAGGGTCTGCTAAAATGGCACGAGCTATAGTCAATAATTGTTTTTGACCTTGAGAAACATTGCTTGCTTCTTCATTTAATTTCATGTTGTATCCATCTGGCAATGTTTTGATAAATCTATGAACATGTGCAGATTTAGCTGCTTCTATAACTTCTTCATCTGTAGCATTTAGTTTACCATATCTTATATTTTCCATAATTGAGCCACTAAATAACCATGTATCTTGAAGAACCATACCAAACATTTCTCTAAGCTCACTACGATTGAAATCTTTAATATTATGACCATCAATTAGTATTGAACCACTATTAACATCATAAAATCTCATTAAAAGCTTAACTATAGTAGTTTTACCTGCTCCTGTAGGTCCAACAATAGCAACTTTTTGACCAGGTTTAACATTTACTGAGAAATCATTTATTATAGTCTTATTTGAATTATATCCAAAATTAACATTTTCAAAATCAATCTTACCTTCTAAACCATCTATTGAAACTGCATTTTCAACAACTTGGTCTTCTTCTTCCTCTTCTAAAAACTCAAATACTCTTTCAGAAGCTGCTGCTGTTGACTGTAGTAAGTTAGCAACCTGTGCAATCTGAGTCATTGGTTGTGTAAAGTTTCTTACATATTGTATAAATGACTGTATATCTCCAACCTCAATTGTTTTCTTAATTGCAAGCCAACCTCCTAAGATTGATACCATTACATATCCTAAGTTTCCAATAAACATCATAAGTGGTTGCATTATCCCAGATAAAAATTGAGATTTCCATGCTGAATTATACAAACTATCATTTAATTTATCAAATTCATTAATTGCTTCTTCTTCACGATTAAATGCTTTTACTATTGTTTGACCACTATAAGTTTCCTCAACTTGACCATTTACATTCCCTAAATATTCTTGTTGGGATCTAAAGTATTTTTGTGATTTCTTTACTATTCTTGAAATTACAAACATTGATATTGGTAATATTAAAATTGCCACTAATGTCATAATACCACTTATAGATAACATCATTATCAAAACACCTATCATAGTTGTTACTGATGTTATAAGTTGTGTCATACTTTGATTTAAACTTTGGTTTAGAGTATCTATATCATTTGTAATTCTTGATAGTATTTCACCATGTGTTTTAGTGTCAAAATACTTCATTGGCAATCTATCCAATTTTACTGAAATCTCTTGTCTTAAATTATAAGATACTTTTTGAGAAATTCCACTCATTATGAATCCTTGTATAAAAGAGAATAGTGCACTTACCAAGTAAAGGCAAAGTAATAAGGCTAAAATTTTTCCAATTGCGTCAAAATCTATACCTACATTGCCTCCAGAGACTTTGCTCACTAATCCTTCAAATATCTTTGTAGTCGCCTTACCTAAAATTTTTGGACCTACTATAGAAAACGATGCACTACCAATAGCAAATACAATTACCAAAATTATTGATATTTTAAATTTAGATAAGTATGCAATTAGTTTTCGCATGGTTCCTTTAAAGTCATTTGCTTTTTGTCCTGCTCCTATAGATTTTCCCATAGGACCTTTTCCCATTCTACTCATTAGCTAGCTCCTCCTTTGAAAGTTGTGATAAAGCTATTTGCTCATAAACTTCGCAATTTTTTAGAAGCTCTTTATGTGTTCCTATTCCAACTATTTTTCCTTCATTTAAAACAACTATTTGTTCTGCATGCAAGATGGTACTAATTCTTTGTGCAACTATTAATACTGTACTTTCAGCAGTTTTTGATTTTAAAGCTTTACGAAGAGCTGCATCAGTTTTTAAGTCAAGAGCCGAAAAACTGTCATCAAATATATAAACTTCTGGATTTTTTGCTATTGCTCTTGCAATAGAAAGTCTTTGTTTTTGACCTCCAGAGACATTTGTTCCACCTTGAGAAATTTCAGTTTTAAAAGCTTCTGGTTTAGAATCAATGAATTCTGTAGCTTGAGCTATTTCAGCTGCAGCTCTCATTTCTTCATCTGTTGCGTCTTTTCTGCCATATTTCAAGTTGGATTCTATGGTACCAGAGAACAATACTCCTTTTTGAGGTACATATCCAATTTTTTCTCTTAAATCATGTTGAGCAACATCTTTTATATTAACTCCACCAAGTAATATTTCTCCCTCAGTAACATCAAAGAAACGAGGAATTAAATTTATAAGAGTCGACTTACCACTACCAGTACTTCCTATAAATGCAGTTGTTTCTCCTGGTTTTGCTGTAAAGGATATATCTGTCAATATAGCTTCTTCTGCATCTGGATACATGAATGAAACATTTTTAAATTCAACAAGACCTTTTTTATCTTCTTTAAATTCTTGTACTTTTGATTTTTCTGGGTCTTTGATACTTATATCTGATACCAACACTTCATCTATACGTGTAGCTGAAACAGATGCTCTTGGAAGCATAATAGATATCATTGATATCATCAAGAATGACATTATTATCTGCATTGTATATTGTATAAATGCCATCATATCTCCAACTTGCATTGCTCCAGAATCAACACTATATGCACCTCTCCAAACTATAAGAACTGTAATAAGGTTCATTATAAGCATCATAGCAGGCATCATACATGTCATAACTCTATTTACAAAAAGATTTGTTTTAGTTAAATTTTTATTTGCTTCATCGAATCTTTTTTCTTCATGTTTTTCAGTACTAAAAGCTCTTATAACTGGAATACCTGTAATTATCTCACGGCTTACTAAGTTTAACTTATCGACAAGCTTTTGAACCAATTTAAACTTAGGCATAACAACTGAGAATAATACAATTATTAAAGATAAAATGGCTACTACTGCAACTGCTATAATCCAAGCCATTGAAGTATTAGTATTTAAAACTTTTATTATTCCACCTATAGCCATTATTGGAGCATAAAAAACTATTCTAAGTAGCATAACCATCAACATTTGTATCTGTTGAATATCATTTGTACTACGAGTGATTAATGATGCTGTAGAAAACTCATTCATTTCACTATTTGAAAATGACATAACTTTTCTAAAAACTCCACTTCTTAAATTTCTTCCTACGCTTGCTGCTACTCTTGCTGCTAAAAATCCAACTGTAATTGTAGCTATCATACTAATCATAGCTATACCAAGCATTTTTGCACCAGTAAGTAATATATAATTATTTTGCATATTTTCTGTATCAATACCTATGTTTTCATATTCTGCTTTTACATATGATACTGAACTTTGTGTTATCATACTTTCTGGCATACTTTCAAAGCTTTTGCTCATCTCTTTAGTTAATTTGTCTAATTGTTCTGTTGGCATCATTGATAACACTTTAAATATATCAACTTCTTCACCTTGAGTCCCTTGTGTAGGAAGTTGACTCATTATCTGAGATTTCATTGCTTTTACTTCCTTACTGTCCCCCTCAAGCCCTGATACAATTAAAATAGATTTACCAAAAATAGTATTTAACTCATCTATAGTATCCTTGTTTTTAGTATTTAACTCATAAAGAGATTCGTCTTTTAAATTTGGATACTTCTCTTTATACTTGCTGTAATCTTCCTTATTCAATAAAGTATAATTGTCTAATATTTTATCCTTATTATCTTTATCCATAAACAAAGTAATCTTATCTAATTCACTTTTTCTAATTATAGATGGAACAGAGTTTTCTACTCCACCTTGCTGTATCCCTATATTTACTATATTAGATGTATATTTTGGTAAAGAAAGGTCACATACTGCTTGAACTACCAATAAGCATACTATTATTACTATTGATAAGGCTGACTTCTTTAAATATTTAATTAATTTAAACATACACTTCTTCCCTTCTGTAATATTAATTAGTCTGATAGCATTAAATTGAAAAACATTGTTTTAAACTTTAGAAATATTTTTCATGCTCATGTTTATGACATCCTGCTTTTAAATTGTCTCTAACTTGCATTAGAAGTCTTCTAAGTACTATTTTTTCTTCTTCACTAAATCCTAAAAAGATTTCTCTTTCTAATTCTTTGTTAAATTCCTCAACTTTCTTACATACTTCTAGGCCTTTATCTGTTAAAAAAATTCTAGAAATTCTTTGGTCTTTTTCATCTTGTTTTCTTTCTACAAGCCCAGTTTTTTCCATTCTTTTTATCATAACTGTCGTTGTAGATGCTTTTACTTTTCTTTTATCTGCTAATTCTTTTTGACTTTGACCATTTTTCATCCTAAGAGAAAAAAGTATTTGTGGCTGACCCTGGTACAAGCCTAATTTATCAAAATAAAAATGAGTTCTTATAAAATATATTCGCATCAATTGCAAGAAAACATCATTTAATTTTTCTTCAGAATTGCTATTCATACTTACCCTCCTTATTTTTATATTACTTAGTCGGCTAATGATTATTTTACTATAACAGCTATCTTTTTTCAATATATTTATAAAAAATTCATATAAATTTCATTTATTAAATATTTTTCTATTGATTAGTTATGATTTTAATAGTTAATAATAAGTTTTTTAATTAGCTAACTACTTATATTTTTCATTAAAACCTTAAGATAAACCTTTTCATAAATTTATCAATTAAAAAAGGTTGTCTCAAAATAAATTTTGAAACAACCTCTTATTTAATAATATATTACTTATATACTATAACAATATATTATTTATCCTCATATCCATTTACAACAACATCTATTTTTCCAGTTTCTGGCGATATAATCAACCCATGCACAACAATTCCCTCTGGAATTAAAGGATGATTTTTTATTAAATTAATACTATCTTTTACAGAATCCTCTGCTGAATCAAATCCATGTAACCATTGTTTTGTATCAATTCCTGCACTACGAAGTGTAAGTATTACATCATTTGATATTCCTCTATCTAAGATTTTATTTAGTAATTTATCCGTATCCACATTGCACATACCACATCCATGATGTCCTACAACCATAACTTCATCCACATCAAATTCATAAATTGCAACTAAAATACTTCTCATAATACTTCCAAATGGATGCATTATAGTAGCACCTGCATTTTTTATCAGTTTAACATCTCCATTTTTAAGATTCATGGCTTTAGGTAAAAGTTCAGTTAATCTTGTATCCATACATGATAGGACTACTATTTTTTTATTTGGATGTTTTGAGGTTGCATACTGTTCATATTCTTTATTTTTTACAAATGATTTATTGTACTCTAATATCTCTTCAAGTCTTCGCATATGTAATCTCACTCTCTATAAAAATTTTTTATATTATTATATCACTATTGGACTACAATATATACATATATAATTTAATTTATATTTATCATCTATTTTTATAAAATTATTATTTTTCCATAATTTCACATATTAGTTATATTAGTAAAGACTCTTATAATAATCTTTTAATAATCAAAATTAGAATTATATATTTTTGTTATTTAATTAAATAATTCTTTTAAAACTTTATTACCTAAATTTAATCCTATTATAGTTACTTTTCCATCCTTAACTCCGCTATATTTAAAAACATTAGTTTTGCCAGAAGAATAGCTAAATTCTAAATATACATCAGATGAATTTACAAAACCTTATGCCTTTAATATTTTTTTAATGAGTGTAGCTTTTCCTACTCCTAAAAAACCTGAAACAACATCAACCTTTATCATATATACTCAAGTCTTTTAAACTAATTAATACTTTTATGTAATATACGTAGTATTGAATTTAGTTCTTCAACTGACATTTGACCTGGTGCAGAAACCTTTTTAACTGCTCCAAAAGTCAATGCTGAGCCAAATATTTCCCCACACAAACGACTTATAACTCCCATTCCTGCCATAGACATAGTTATTATTGGTCTATCTGCATAAACTTGAACCATTTCATTTGTAGCTGTAAGCAACACTAGAACATCTCTTTCATTTTTTGGCATAACAGCTATTTTAGGTAAGTCTGCTCCTAGTTTTTGCATTTTGCATAAACGAGATATAATCTCTTCTTTTTTGGGAGTTTTATTAAAATCATGATTCGACATGACTACTTTCACTTCTTTTTCATGAGCAAACTCGACTATTTCATTTACAATTTCATCTCCCATAAATAGCTCTACATCTATTAAGTCTATTAATCCTGTATTAGAGATTTCCTTATTTAAAATAGTATAATAATCTTTTGATATTAATTTTTGTCCACCTTCTTTTATACTTCTAAATGTAAATAATAGAGGTGTATCTGGTATATATTTTCTTAATTCATTAATAACTTCTTTAACTTGTTGAATATTTTCTACATTCTCAAAGAAATCAACACGCCATTCTACAACATCCAAACAAATTTCCTTTAAGTCATTAACTTCTTCAATAATTTCTTCTTTAGTTTTTCCAACTATTGGTACACAGATTTTAGGTATACCTTCTCCTATTCTAATATTTTTTACTTGTACTATATTATTCATATTTCTCCTCCACACATATAGAAGTTTTATCAGATTTTATATTCTTTACATCACAATATTATTATATCGTAAAAATACTATAAGTCATAACAATACTAATTCTACAGTAGTACTTCATTTTATATACTTACATTTAATTTTTTTACACTCTTTCTTGTAATTTCATTATATTACTTAATTATTATTAATAAAATACATATTATTCTTAATATTGATAGAATTAATCTATGAATTATGGTATAATATGGTATAATTTTGTAGAAATAACCCGAATTTTATTACTTATGAAGGGATTGAATATCAATGAACCTAAATCATTTGCATTACTTTAGAGTTTTAGCCAAAGTTGAGCACTATACAAAAGCAGCTACACAATTGTCTATAACTCAACCAAGCTTAAGTCATGCTATATCTGCTCTTGAAAAAGAACTGGGAACTTTTTTATTTGAAAAACAAGGTAGAAATGTTCGTTTAACTAAATATGGTAAATTTTTTTTAACTTATGTTGATAAAGCATTGAGTGAATTAGAAAGAGGAGAAAAAAAGCTTAGAGAATATACGAGTATATCAAAAGGTGTCATAGACTTAGGATTTATTTATACATTGGGAGCTTACTTCATTCCAGATATACTTGGTAAGTTTTTAGAAAAAGAGTCAAATAAAAATATTTCATTTTCATTTGGTCAAGGTACTACTAAAAAGATTATCCAAAGTTTAAAAGATGAAAAATTTGATTTAGCATTTTGCTCTTTTGTTCCAAATGAACCCAACATAGATTTTACAGCTATACTTCAGGAAGAATTGGTTGTAATAGTGCCATATAACCATCCTTTAGCCTCAAATGAAAGTGTAGACTTAAAGGATACAAAGGATTATCCTTTTATATTTTTCAGTGAAGATAGTGGAGTTAGACCAATTATTGATAAGCTCTTTGAAAAAGTTGATGTAAAACCACAAATTGTATGTGAAACAGAAGAAGATACAGCTGTCGCAGGTTTAGTTTCTATTAACTATGGTATAGCAGTTGTTCCAAATATTTTTGCTCTTAAATATTTTAATGTAAAGGTTTTATCAATAACAAATCCTATACATGAAAGATACATATATTTAGCTACAATGAAAAATAAATATTTAACTCCTGCTGTTAATAGTTTTAGAAACTTTGTTATTAATTATAGTAAAAACAATAATCTAATTGATAAAATGGAATAAGAACAAGTTAAAAAGGGATTGTTTCAGAGTAAATACTCTGTACAATCCCAGACACATTTTAAAATTTATTAAAGTTTATTAGAAATAATCTGAGAAATATGGATTTTCACGTTCAATAAGATTTTCTAATAAATCTACTATTTCTTTATCACAAGTAATTCTTTTTATTCTATGAAGATAAGTTGGTCTTTTGTAACTAAGCAACATAGTTGTAAGTGTTTGTATATCAAGCTTCAAATCATACTTATCACCACCAGAGGTTAGTATACCTTTACCTTCTTTAGAAACACTTAGTGTAAATACTCCTGTATTCCAATCTAATAAAGGGTCTTTTAATTGAAATACTAACTTTACTTCATTTTCTTGTTCTTTAAATGGATACTGATTTATAAATTGTTCTATATCAACAATTCTACCCATAAAGTATGGTTTTATATTTTCTTCTATGTCTCCATCTTCAAGTAAAAATGCCAATGGTTCATCTGTATATGTATTTCCAACCACTTTATTTATCATTGAAAAGTGAGCACTTATAAAATTCCATAATCCTGTACGTGCCTCTTCTTCTACAAATACCATTTCTTTAATATAGAATATTTCATCAGAAATCCAATATAACACATAACCTTGTGCTTCATGGTTTTTATCATAATAAATTGCACATGTTAAGTCATCTAAATCCCAACGCCAGTATTCTTCCCATGCCAACTCACTTCTAATCATAGATGCATGGCTCTTTTTAGAAAATCGTTCATAAACATTTCTGACATCTTCGTGTTCTATACTTACACGCTCAACTTCTCCTGATACCGCTTTAGGTTTTGGCAACTGAGTATCTTTAATTTCAAAAGATATCTTATCTGATATTATTTCCCATCCCTTACGGCGATAATATGGAATTGAGTATGGAAATAAATAAGATATAGATTGTTTTCTTTTTCTCATATCTGTTAATGCTTGTCGCATCAATTTATCCATAAGACCTAAATTAGAATATTCAGGATATGTTCCAACACCAGTAAGACCACCCATATCGTATTCTTGACCAAATATATTGATTTTAAATGGATAAACAGCTATTTGAGATACTAGTTTATCCTCATCAAACCAACCAAATACATCTGCTTGTCTTAATACAGGTAGTTTAGCAAGAGTTATTTCTCTTTCCTCCCAACCTACTTGTTGTAAATCATGGTTTGTCACTTGAAATACATAACGTAACAATTGATTGAATTGTTGCAAATGCTTAGTTTCTACTTTCTTCATTTCGAGTCTCTCTAGTCGACTCATAATAAAACCTCCTAAAAATAAATACATATAAATACTATCTATTTATATAATATAGATAATAAATTTACATAAATACTACATAAATATTTATATAAACATAATTTTATCATACCCAATATATTCTAGTCAAATCACTGTTGAAAATTAAAGTTTAATTCAATAATAGCATTATTTAACTTAATAAAAAATGATTTATATTTAGTATATCTTAAATACTTGTAATTTTTTATCACTTTGATATAATCAAATAAATAGACAATTGTAATAAAATACAATTTAGTTAAAAATATTTTATTTAAAATAAAATAATAAACTATAAATAAATAAGTAATATATAAGGAGTGATTCTGTGAAGAGATGCATTGTAATAATGGGATAGTCAGGAAAACAACATAATATAAAGGAGAGATTTAAACATGACTATTCCAAATTCAGATAAAATATATCCAAGAAGTAATGATTATCAAACTATATATCTTAAAAATGTGATTACAAGAGACAATATAAAAGTTGGAGACTATACAATATATAACGACTTTTATAATGACCCAAGGGATTTTGAAAAAAATAATGTACTATATCAATATCCTATAAACAATGATAAATTAATAATCGGAAAATTTTGTTCAATTGCATGTAATGTAAAGTTTTTAATGACTAGTGGAAACCACACTATGAAATCACTCTCTACTTATACATTTCCAATCTTTTATGAAGAATGGGATTTAGACATAAATCATATAACAGATGCTTGGGATAATAAGGGTGATATTGTAATTGGAAATGATGTATGGATAGGCTATGATGCTGTAATTATGCCAGGTGTAAAAATTGGTGATGGAGCAATTATTGGAACAAGAGCTGTAGTTACTAATAATGTCCCTCCATATTCTATTGTTGGAGGAATACCTGCAAAAATTATAAAGAAAAGATTTAATGATGATATAATTTCAAAATTATTAAAAATTAAGTGGTGGGATTGGTCATATGAAAAAATCCAATCAAGTATTCAACACATTCAATCAGGAGCTATTGATAGATTAGTTTAATATTTTATGACTAATTTATCTTAAAACGAGATTTAGGGGAAATCTTTTTAGGAATTCCCTTAAATCTACTATATTGCCAATAGTCCTACTTGATATAATTAAAATTAAAAATAGTACTAAGGTTATAAAACAAAGATAAATTAACTTTTCTAAAATTACTTTACTTTTATTATTTATTCTCTACAAGAGATTCGACTTTTCTAAAATCATCTCTATTATTTATTATCATAAAAGATTTAACTTTTCTAAAGTTGTTATTATATTTCTTCCTTCTCTAACTCCATCGATTATTCTTCGAGCTATTTTACTATCTCCTATATTTAGAACTTCCACATTTTTAGCTTCAAAATATTTCTTTAAATTATTCAAAATTGGATTATTAGATTTCATTCCTAAACATATAAATCCATAATCAAAATTTAGTAAGAACTCTTCTTCATTCTTCTTAACTTTAAAATTATCATCCTCAACTTCCAATAATGCTGTATTTGTATAAACATCAACATTGTAATCTTTTAACATCTTCATCATTGTCACCTTTGTTATAGGGTCTAAATCTTTGCCCACAACTGGTAACATCTCAACTATAGAAGTTTTAGCCTTATTTTCTGAGAAAAATTCTACAACATCTAATCCAACAGCTCCACCACCCACAACTACTACTTTCTTATTTTCTAAGTCTTTTGTTTTAAAATATTCTATATCATTAAATAGCTTAAATATTGAACTCACCTTTCCATTTTCTTGGTCTATCCTATCCATCAAACCAGTTATTGGTGGAAGTAATGGTTTTGAACCTGTAGCATTTATAATTATATCAGGTTTTAAATTTTCTATAAATTTAATATCGGCCTTTGTATTTTTAAAAACAATTAAATTTTTTAATTTATTAACTCTCTGTTTTAAATACTTTGGAAAATCATTTATTCTACTTTTATCCGGAAAAGTTGATATTGTCTCAGCAAGCCCTCCTATATCTGCTTTTTCTTCTAATAAAAATACATTACATCCCACCTCTGCTGCTGTGGCTGCGGCTTCGAGACCCGCCGTTCCTCCACCTATAACAACCACATTTGTTGTCTTATTTACTTTTCTTTGTTTATATTCTTCTCCATTTATTAAGTCTGGATTTACTGTACATCTTATAGGTCTATTTGCTCCAATTCTATTACCTGCACATCCTATATTACATGAAATACACTTTCTTATTGAATCTTCTTTTCCATTTTCTACCTTTTCAGCCCAATTAGGGTCAGCTATAAGGCCTCTTCCCATACCTATAAAATCCGCTTCATTATTTTCAAGTATTTTTGATGCTATCTCTGGATTCCTTATATTTCCAGTTATTATTGTTGTTTTTCCAAATCTTTTTTTAACTGCTTTAGACATATATGAACGCCACCCATCTTCTAATGTCATTGTATCGATTTGAAATTGTATAGAATCATTTAATGCTGCTGATACATTATATATATCTACTTCTT
Source organism: Clostridioides sp. ES-S-0010-02 (assembly GCA_020641055.1). Classification (NCBI taxonomy): domain Bacteria; kingdom Bacillati; phylum Bacillota; class Clostridia; order Peptostreptococcales; family Peptostreptococcaceae; genus Clostridioides; species Clostridioides sp. ES-S-0010-02. Next base: position 1,870,228 of record CP067345.1, on the reverse strand, counting down.
CATTTAAATATTCAAGAAGCTTTAAAGTATCATCTAAAGTATTTCCTCCCTCTATAAATTCATCAGCACTTATCCTTAAAGATATAGGAAATAAGGCTCCTACTTCGTCTCTAACTTTATCAATTACTAGTTTTGCAAATCTCGCTCTATTTTCAAGACTTCCACCAAATTCATCTGTACGCTTATTGTAAATTGGGGATAAAAATTGACTTATTAGATATGAGTGTCCAGCGTGTATCTCTATAGCATCAAAACCAGCTATTTGAGCTCTTTTTGCTGCCTTTCCATATTTTTTAGCTATATCTAGTATTTCTTCTTTCTTTAATTCTCTTGGTATTGTTCCTCCATTTTTTGAGGGTATGTTCGAAGAAGATACTGGAGTTAATCCATTTATTCTATCTGGCATAGCTGAAGCACCTGAATGATTAATTTGTATAGCTACACATGCACCATGTTTATGTAGACTCTCAGTTAACTTATATAAAGCAGGTATGTATCTGTCATGGTCTATTCTTATTTGTGTAGTTCCATTAGAACCTAAAGGAAAATCTACACAAGCATTTTCTACAATTATAAGTCCAGTTCCACCTTTAGCTCTTTGTTCATAATATTTAATGTGTTCATCTTTAAATTCTCCACTTTCTCCACCAAAGTTTGTTCCCATTGGTGGCATAACTATTCTATTTTTTACATTCATCCTTTTTATAGTTAATGGTTCAAAGATATTTTGATATATTTTCATTTCTATTCCTCCACACGTTTTTATGTTTATAGTTTTTGTGTTTTAAATTTATGTCTCTATTATAATGCGTAGAAATCTATTAAACCAGTGCATATTTTCATCATTATTGATAGATTTTTTCTATAATTTTATGATTATGTTTCTTAACAAAAAAAATCATGCTACATTAATAGTGATACACTATTAATGTAGCATGATTACTTAAACTCTAGATAATTTTAATATTTTACATCTACACATATATATTAAGAATAGCTAAATTTTACAGTCTTCTATACTCTTCTCTTTTTAATTTTAAGTTACTTAGATAATAATCTATCTCATCAATTAGACGTTGTTTATCCTCAGGTAATATTCCTTTTAAGTTAACATAATTTGAGGCATGATTACTTCTAAATACGACTTTTTCATTGGTATCTATATTTTTTATCATTTCTTTAATTTCTTGTAGCACAGCTTTATCTTCCAATACTGTAAATTCACCTGATTGAAGTAAATCGTAAAGTTCAGTATTAGGTTCTACCATTAAACTCAATACACCTACATAATCTGGTGAAATTGCTCCTAGCATTTTTCCTGTATCAACTCCATGTTGATTCGTTTTTTTAGTTCCTCCAAGACCTGCTATTACAGTAGCTGATAATTTAATACCATTTTGCTTAACTTTTCTACCAACTTTTATAAGTTGTTCACTATTAAATCCCTTTTTAATATCTTCTAATACCTCATCATTTCCACTCTCAAGCCCTAGATAAATCATCTTAACACCAAGTTTTTTTAACTCTTTAAGTTCATCATCAGTTTTTTTCTCTATAGACTTAGGAGAGCCATATAGAGTAATTCTTTCACACTCTGGAAAAACTTCTTTTATATACAATATTATATCTCTTAGTTTTTCCATTGGTATTATCAATGCGTCTCCATCTGCTAAAAATATTCTGTCTACATTTTTATAATGTCTTCTAAATATATCAATTTCATTTTTTATTACTTCTAATGGTTTTATTTTAAATTTCTTTGATTTGTACATACTACAAAATGTACATTTATTATGAGAACATCCTAGTGTAACTTGTATTATAAGACTATAAGCCTCACTTGGCGGTCTATAAAGTGGCATATCATATTCCATATTAAAATCCCCCTTTTAATCAACTCTTAATTTTATTATATTAATAATATTTACTTAAAATAATACTTTATATATATTATAAACTTCAAGCTTTTGTTTAAGATATATTATTTAAAAATTTAATAATACTATTTGCAGTAATCTTAAGCTGTTTTTCTTGACTTATAATAGCATCATTGTCTCCCTTTTGTTTTCCATAATCTCCAAATTGTGCATGATTTCCCCCTTCAATTTCAACATAAGTTGTATCATCAGGAAGTTTTTCTTTTGCTTCTATAAGATTTTTAAAATTAACTACTCCATCTTTACTTCCCCATATAGATATAACCTTTTTACCTAGCTGTTTTAGTTCATTGCCCATTGGATAAGAAGATAAAAACACAACTCCATCAATTAATTTATTGTCACGTGCAAAATTAGATGCAACAACTCCACCCAATGAGTGACCTCCTATTACCCAATGTTCTATATTATTGTAAGAATCCATAATTTTCTGTGCTTTATTAGTTCCAAGTATAGCTAGATTAAGTGGCATTTTTGCAATTACCACTTCATATCCACTTTCTGCTATTTTTCTTGCAAGTGGTGCATATGATTCAATTTCTACTTTAGCTCCTGGATAAAAAATTAGACCTTTAGAAACTTTTCTACCCTTCGGTGTAAATGAAATATTTTCATTTATGGTTACCTCAACTTTACTATTGCTAACTAATGCTTCTTTTGCTAGTTTTTGAGGTTCATATGTTTTGTTTATCCATATGAAAAAACTAAGCAGAATCAATACAAACAGTATACCTATTCCCATGAATATTTTCTTTTTTATATTAAATTTTCTATTATCATTTTTATCATCTTCGTTTTCAACCTCATCATAAAGTAAAGGTCTTTCAAGTTCCATAGTTATACTAAATGTATCATATTTCTTATTGCGCTTTACCTTTACATCTTTACTCATAAATCTAACCCCCATAATATTTGAATACTATTATAGTTTATCCTAAGTAAATTGTTTTTTCAACCAATGAAAAAAATCAATATTTTAACCTTTTTCACACAAAATTCATAAATATATGGTTTTTGTTTTTAATATACTATTTTCTGTTAACATTGTATAAAAGAAAAAGTCATATACTTTATTTTAAAGCTATGACTTTTTATATAATTTAATTAGATTAGAAAACTATGCAACTTCTTGCACTAACATTTTACTGATATTACTTATTCTATACATTTCTTTTACACCATTTAAGGTTTGAAGTAAATTTAGACAAATTATTTTATCGCCTAAACTTACTGTACTTTCAATACTATCTAAAATTACACTTCTTCCTTCATCATATTTATCAGCATCATAATTTGAAATATAACTAGTATCTCTCAATATTCTTTCTATATCTTCATCTCTAATATTATTCTTTTTGACATTTATATATAAATTGTACATATTACTTATTAGTAATTGTTGATTTTCTAAGAAATCATCTTGATGTTCATCTTTGTATATAGTATTTATCAGCATAAGTCTATCTTCAATAAGTGATGGCACTAATAATAGATTCTTTATATAATGAACATTGGTTGAATTTTCAATAGATTTATTAACTTCATTAATTATATTTTTAACTATACCTTTATACACATCTATAACATGCTGATACCCCATTTTTGCATCATATGGTAAAACAAATTTATTTATTATTAATGCAATAATTGCACCTAATACTACATATGAAATTCTACTCATAGTTAAAACATTAGGGTCTCCCATAACTGCTGCGGAACCAAGGGCTGAAACAGTTACACACACTATCAGTTTTCTATAATCAACTACATATGAGTTTATGTATCCTGCTAAAAGTACTATTAATGACCTTAATGTATTATCTTTTATTATTGAAAATGAAACAATAAATATTACCGCTCCTACTAGTGTACCTTCTATTCTTTTTCTGGATTTCTGCAAACAGTTCTCTGCATAAGGTTGTGTTAATGAAAACACAGTTAACATTATCCATCTTCCATCTTTTAAGTGAAAATAGTCCATAATAAAACCTGAGATTGCTGCAGCCAAAGCGATTTTTATTGCATAAGAAAATCTTATAGATTTTAAATTAAAATGTTGTTTATATATTGATATTCTTTTAAATTCATGTGGTATCTTTATTTTTCTTTCAACTCTTTTTTCCTCTTTTGATTTTACCTTTTTGTACTCTAATAAAAATTCATATAGATTTTCTAAAACACTATAAATTTCTTTCAAATTTATATTTTTAGTATCTTGAGCGACAACATAGTCTCTAAACCCAAGTATTTCTTTATCAGTTATCTTATCTTTATTTTCTAAGCACATCTTGATATAATTTACTTCTTTAGATACTACAACTAAAACATCTTCTTTACTATTTGTACTACTTTCTTTTAGCATATTTTTTATGTCTTCATCCTCAAATTCCTTAGTATCTATTTTATATCTATCTAAGATTAAACTTATTCTTTCTAATGAAAATAAGATATTTATTATATCCATTCCTTTAATACTAATAAAAAAATCATCTTTTCTATTATCAAATATAACCATTTTAAGACCTTTTGATATAGAATTTATTGTGTAATTACAACTATCTATTTTTCTCATATTAGACTTATTTACAGAATTATCACTGTTAATAATATTTTTTAAAAGATTTATTTTTTCCAACAACTCATCACATATAGATATTAATTCTTTGTCACCAATTTTTTTCATTCTATTTCTATTCATAACAAATTGAGCAATCATTATGACAAGTGAACCACTAGCTAAAGCCGATAATCTTATAGGAAATTCGCTTAATCCTACAGGTATACTTATCATAAATATATACATAAGACCAAAAGGTACATATACAGCCCTTTTCAAGTCATAACTAAATAAATATCCTATTATAAATAATGCTATAAAATTTAATAAAATTCCTAAATACATATTTTGTACTGCAAAAAACGATAATACTCCTAATGTTACGTTTATTATCAAGTATTTCAGTAAATTTTTAATTGGAGAAATAGTTAAATCCCTTTCCAAAAGCATTAGCATAGCTGTTACTATAGCCACACCTATAAGTGTATTTTTACTTCCAAATAAAGCTATAAATGCAGATATAAATGCTATTATAAAAATAAACAATTTAGTTTTTGATATTATTAATTTTTTTGTCATCAAATACCTCCTTAAAAATTTCAACAAAGTCAATTTTATCACACTTATTATCGTATTCAAAATCGTCTTTTCTACGTGAGGATTCTAATTTTTCTATTTATAATTCTAATTTTAATTCATATATTAACGAACTTTATAATCATATATAACATATATATTCATATGCCAGCATACGTTTTTTCTTTCAAATATTTTTTTAAAATTAAAAACAACGCTCTCAATAATACAATATTTGTACTTATTGAGGGCGTTGTAAGATTTATCTAGCAAACTTGTTTAATTTTTTCTTTACCTAGTATGTAAGTACCAAGTCCCATAAATAAAGCTCCTCCAACAATGTTTCCAAGTGTTACTGCTACTAAATTATAAATAGCTCCTCCAATACTAACTGTTTGAATTGTTGGAGAAAATAATGAAACACTATAGATTGTCATATTCGCTACACTATGTTCAAACCCTGTTGTTATGAAAGCAAATAAACATAGGAATATCATAATTATTTTTGCACTATCATTGTTAGTTCTAAATGAACATAAAACTGAGACACAAACTAAGATATTACACAAAACTCCTCTAAAGAAAAGAGACATAAATGGCATAGATGCCTTGGCTGCTGCTGTGTTTGCAAAAAATTCTGCTACAGGACCTTTATCTACTAAACCAGTTCCTACAAACATTATACCTAAAATTAAAGCTCCTATTAAATTTCCTACCCAACTGTATATCCATATTTTAGAAGTATCTTTTATACTTACCCCTTTATTTAGCATACCTACAGACATTACCATATTATTTCCAGTAAACAGCTCTGTTCCTGTCATTACAACTAAACTAAGTGCTACTGCAAACGATAACCCCATCATTATCTTTGTCATAGGAGAACCTGCATCTGTCAAAATCCCTCCAATAGTAAATATCAAAAGTATACCGATACCTACATAAAGTCCTGCAAAAGCAGAAGACACTAAATATTTTATCTTACTTGTATTTAATAAATTTATTTTATTTATAGCTGCGTTAGTTAATTTATCCAAAGTTTCTTTATGCATAATTCCCTCTTCCTTCTATTAAATTTATAATTTATTTAAATATATTTTTTTATTACTTATAGATATTTAACACCACTCCAGTATATATTTTCATGTACTTTAGTTATTTCTTCAAATTGTACACCTTCAAGTGCCCATTTTTTAAATTCCATGAATCCAGTCCTGTCAATTATATATCCTATATGCTCTTTCCCTCCTGGTGCATCTTTATCTATATATTGCTCTACATATTTGTAAGTATTAAGTATTATTTTTATTATGTTGTCTTCATCTGCCCATAAAAGAAAATCTTCTGCTAGTCTTGGATTTTTCTTACCTGTTCTACCCATTATAGCTAATCTATAGTATTTTTTTTCATCTCTAGTCCATGCATTTGTTGGGCAATTTAGTACACATTCTCCACAACCTATGCATTTATCTCCATCTCTTACTACTTTATTATTTTCTGTTTTTAATGCTCCAACAGATAGTTTTGAGCATTTTTTTACACACGCTCCACAATTCACACATCTATCTTTTTCATATAGTGGTAAGGTCATTCCTATAATTCCAAAGTCATTCATTCTAGCTTTTATACAGTCATTCGGACATCCAGTCAATGCCACTTTAAAATGTAAGTCATTTGGAAAAATTGCTTTTTCTATTTTTTTTGCAAATTCAGTTGTATTATACTGCGCTTTTGGACAGACTTTATTACCTATACATGCAGCTATGTTTCTCGTACCTGCTGCTGGATAACCTGCATTTTTCTCACTTTGATTTATATTCATCTTTTCAATAACAGGTTGTATGATATTATTTATTTCTTCCATATCTTCCATATCTATTCCTAAGATTTCAAATCCCTGTCTTGTAGTTATGTGTATCTGACCATTACCATATTCATTTGCAATCCTAGAAACTGTGATTAAACTTTCAGGGTCAATAAGACCTCCTGGCACTCTAACTCTTAAAGAAGTTTTATATTTTGTTTTTGTAATTCTATAAGCATTTTTCATTACTTTTTTAGTATTTAAATCTCTTATCACAAACTCCACCCCCTAATCAATAAGATTTTTAGCATATGAATAATCAAATACTGGTCCATCTAAACATATATAAGTATCATCCATCTTACAGTGTCCACATTTTCCTATTCCACAACACATTTTTCTTTCATAAGAAACCCAAATATTTTTTTCGTCTAAATCTCTTTTTAAAAACTCTCCTACTGTAAATTTCATCATCATTGGAGGTCCAACTACAATTGCAGAAGTATTATTTATATCTTTTATATCTAAATCTGGAATATATTTTGTTACTAATCCTACATTTCCACTATAACCCTCATCAGCTCCATCCACAGTAACTAAAATATCCAATTTTTCACTCCATCTTTTTAAGTCCTCTGCAAATAGAACATCTTTTGGTGATTTAAATCCAACTATTAATTTAAACTTTTCACACTTATCTTTATTATTATAAAAATATTCAACTATTCCTCTTACAGGAGCTAATGCACTTCCTCCTGCTACTACTACGATTTCTCTTCCTTCATATAAAGATACATCAAATCCATTTCCATAAGGTCCTCTTATAAAAAACGAATCTCCTTCTTTGTAATTGAATAATTCACTAGTAACTTTACCTACATTTCTTATTGTAAAATCAATATAATCTTCTCCATATCCTGATACTGATATTGGACTTTCACCATATTTAGGTATAGATATTTCATAGAATTTTCCAGGCAGAACCCCTTTTGTATCACAATTCACTTTGAATGTCCATTCTTTATCAGTATGTTTAACTATGTCTAGTATTTTTGCACTTACTGGTATATATGAGTTCATTTATATCTCCTCCTTACTAGTTACTAAATCATTTATTTTTTCTATACATTTTGAAAATGATATATATTGTGGACATGCATCATCACATCTTCCACATCCAACACACATGTTATATCCAAATCTTTTTTTGAAATCATTTATTTTATGCATAGTTTTAAATCTCATTCTTTCTCCTTGTTTTTTTCTGAAAGAATTTCCACCTGCTATGTCTGTATATCCATCTACTTGACATGAAGCCCAAACTCTTCTTCTTTCACCTACATTTTCATTTTCCTTATAAAAAATATCCTGCATTGTAAAGCATGAGCATGTTGGACATACAAAATTACATCTTCCACATCCAATACATCTTGTGTCATATTCATCCCATATTGGATTTCCTATTATCTCATTAGAATCAATATTTTCTGGTATATCTATAGAAATTAAATTTTCTGTTACATGACTAACATCAAATTCTGATGGCTCTCCATTAAATACTTCAAATTCATTGTCTTTTATGTCTAAGTACAATGTTTCTCCTTCTATATTCAATCCAAGTGAATAGTTATCAGTTTTATTAGAATCCATACTTACACAAAAACAATTTCTAAAACTCTCTTTACATCCTACAAGTGCAAATTTTATTTTTTCTCTAATATGTTTATAAAAATAATCTTTTTCTTCTCCATTATTTAAATATATTTCATCGAGTCTCTTTATTCCATTTATGTCACAAGCTCTTAGAAAAATTAAAATCTTTTTATTGTCTAAATCGCTTTCCTTAAATTCTTTTTCAGTAAAGTAAAATAAGACTTGATTAATAGGAAGCACTACTTCTTTTGGTGAAAAGTTTGATTTTTGAGCAAATTCCATTTCTTCAAAAGTATTTACTTCCTTGTATCTTATCATGTCCGTATCTGAAAAAGTACCTTTAAATGGCATTATGACTGGTGCAAATATTTTGTAGTCTTTTTTTAGGAAATTCAGACCTTCATTGAATTTGGATGAATCTAATTTTAATTTCATTTTTATCACCTTTCTTATATTTTAGTTTTGCTTACTTATTATCTTGTTTAAATCTTAACACTTTATTTTAGATACTTCTGTGATAATTATCACAGTTTTAAAAATAATAAAAAAAATATTACTAGAGTTTATTAAACTCTAGTAATATTTCTTTATTATTTATAACTTTAAATTAAAAATCTGTTCTTTTAAATACAAGCTTTTCAAATGATTCTATATCCATAGGTCTTGCAAAGTAAAATCCTTGTCCAATATCACAGCCTGCATTTTTTAATAAATTTAATTGACCTTCAGTTTCTATTCCTTCAGCTACAATTAGCATATCTAAATCCTTACCTAATGTAATTATATTCTTTATAACTTTTTCTCCACGTGTAGATGTAATTGTCTCATTTAAAAATTCTCTATCAATCTTCAATACATCAATTGGTAATTTTTTTAAAAGACTAAGTGAAGAATATCCACTTCCAAAATCATCCATAGATACAATAAATCCAATATCATGCAAATCATTTAAAATATCTAAAAGCATGCTTATATTTGACAAAAATAAACTTTCTGTTAACTCAAGTTCTATTAGATGCGCTGGTATATTATGCTTATTTATTAAAGATTTTAAACTAGTTACTATATTTCTATTATTTAAATGAATTCTTGATACATTTATAGAAATTGGTGGTGGCTTTATTCCATTTTTTATCCATTTTGACATTGTACTAAAGACATTATCCCAAACATACAAATCAAGTTTTTCTATAAATCCATTTTTCTCAAATAGTGGAATAAAATCATTAGGCGATATAGTTCCCTTAATTGGATGAATCCAACGAACAAGAGCCTCTGAACCTACAATCTCATCTGTTATAAGGTTAATTTTAGGTTGCAAATAAACTACAAACTCTTTATTTAAAAGTGCATTATCCATATTATTTTCAATTTCTTTTTCACGAAGTATAGAAAGCCTTATTTTATCATCATAAAAAGCAACTTTACTCTTATAATTGGTTTCTATTGTTTGACAAGCTATCTTAGCTCTATCAATCATTACATCAATATTTACATCATCTTTATCAATTAAATACGCTCCACATTTAAGTATTATATCTATTTTAAATGTATTTTCTTTATCACTATTCACAATCTCAAAAAAATCATTTGCTCTTTTTCTTAAATTTTCTATATTACTTTTTTTAGTCATTACAATAAATCTATCGTCTGATAATCTTGCATATATTTCATCCTTAAAAATACTTTCACCTATTTTTCTTGCTATATATTTTAAAATATTGTCTCCAAATTCAAAACCAAACATATCATTTATATATTTAAATTTATCTATGTTAATATAATATATAACAAAGTTATACGTTCCATATTTTTCAAAAAGCTTATTAGCATCAATTTTAAATTTCAATAGACTTCTTATACCTGTTACTTCATCAACATATGCTATCTTTTTTAATTTATTCATTTGTACCTTATAATTTACAATAAATATTCCAAAAACTATAAATATAATAAATAATATTATCAAAATAAATGCCATAATATTATGCTGTATAAAATCTAATAGAGTAACTGTATGCTCTAAGTACTTCGTACTGCCTGTAACTGCAATTGCAACCTCTTCTTCTGTAACTCTATTGATGGATTTATTGAGTATTGACAATAATGCAGGATTTGCTTTTTCAGAAACCCCTATTCCAATATCCACGACTTGATTTTTTATTGGCATAAACATAAGCCCATCAGATTCTTCAGTATTAATTATATTATTTAGGATATAGTTGCTTCCTATAAATACATCACTTTCTTCTTTCTTGACAGCTTCAATACATTTACTAGCATTTGGATAAAAACTTACTTCTTGATTTGGATAATATTCTTTTACGAATGATTCTATCCCTGTCCATTTAATCATTGCTACCTTAGTTTTTTCATCCATTCTAATATCATTTTTTGCCAAACCTAACATGGTAGTTTCAAGGTAGCCATCAGTAAATATAATATTATGCTCTAACTCAGTACTCCGTGACATAAACATATTTGCACAAATATCTACCTCACCATTTTCAACCATTTTTAAACCCTTTGAAAAATTATCTACCTTTATATACTCAAACTTTAAACCTGAGTTATTTGAAATTGATTTTAATATATCTATTGATATACCTTTGTAGGAATTTGTATTTTTATCATAAAAAGATAGTGGTGACGTATCAGGACCTGATACAACTTTTATTACAGGATGTTTCTTTATATATTCTTTTTCCTCCAAAGTAAATACTTCTTTAGCTATTGCAGTACTCTTATAATGTTTATTAAATAAATTACCATCATAATATATATCTTCTCGCTTAATCTCATTTAATGCATAATTCAAACCATCTAGTATTTTTTTGTTTCCCTTAGTTGTTGCATAATAGATAGGCTCTGATGAAAAACGTAATACTACCTTTGTATTTGGTATATCTCTAATGCTTCCTGTAAGTATCATATCAATGGTTCCTTTTTCAAGTTCCTTTTGAAGTTCTTCTGCACCTTCTATGTACTTATATTTTACAGATATTTTATTTTTTTTACAGTATTCATCAAATACACTTTTAAAATGATTATCTGAAACTGTACCTACTACTTTTCCATCAATCTCTTTTAGATTATTATAAGATATTGTATTGTTTTTGGAGTTCACATACAATGCTCCATATTCATATCCAAAATTTAAATTTGTATAATCATAGTATTCTTCACGTTCTTCATCCTTTTGCAATGCTCCAAATATATCAATTTTTCCCTCTTTAAGCATTTCTAGACCTTGACTCCATCCACAAGGTATATATTCTAATTTCCAATTATTTATTTTAGCGATTTCATTCATATAATCATATGTATATCCATATAACTGACCATCTTTTGTAACAGAAATTCCATAACTAGGCCAATATCCAACCCTTACTTTTTCTTTCTCAGAAGTGGCTAAAACAAATGATGTATTTAATATAAGTAAAAAAATAACCATAGTAATAGTAAATCTATATTTTCCATTCATAATATGCCTCCATTTATAACTAAATCATATCAAGATAGTTAAAATATTCTTATTCAACTTAATATTCTTTATATTAAAAATTTAAGCCCTCCATTTGCATTTAAACTTTAAATAGAGTCATTAAATATAATAAATCTATCTTTTCCTTGATTTTTTGAATGATAAAGAGCTTTATCTGCTTTTTCATATAATTCAATAAAAGTTGTTCCATGATTTGGCATAATAGATATTCCAATACTACAAGAAACTTTATATGACTTATTTTCTCCAGTATAATAATTTCTAAATGCATTACATAGCTCAATCGCTTTGTTTTCAATAAATTTTATATTCTTCATATTTTTTATGAAAACTACAAACTCATCTCCACCAATACGTCCAATTATATCATCCTCTCTAAAAATAGAAGTTAATTTTTTTGATACTTCAACTAATACTTTATCACCAAAGACATGCCCTAAATTATCGTTAATAGCTTTGAAATCGTCTAAATCAATAATAAAAAATGCATGACTACTTTCTTTAACTCTGTCTAAACTCAAAAATCTCTTTATTAGAGTTTCAGTTGTACCTTTATTATAAATTCCTGTTAATATATCACGTTCAGCTTTAAATTTAAGCTCAATCTCTTCTTTTTTCTGTTTGTCTATATCTTTAATGTACGCAAATCCTTTAAGTTGATTGCTTTGGGGGTCTTTAAGTAAATGCATTGTACAAAGTTCCCATAAAATCTTACCATTAATGTCATATCTTCGATACTCTAACTTTAACTCATTTACTCCCTTATTATATGAATCTAAGACATTTTCATAATAAAATACTTTTTTAAAGTTTTCCCTATCTGAAATAAAAACTATATCGTCAACAATAGCCTCCATTACTTCAGAATATTTTCCAGCAGGTCTTAAGCCTAAATTGTTATCAGGCTTTATATTACTTGATATAAATTTATCTTGAGAAAAATTAATTTCATATATAGCAATTGCTTCAGACAACATAGCTTTTCTATATTGCTCTTCTTGATTATATTGCATTTCAGCTTTTTTTTGCTCATTTATGTCTTCTAGTAGACCTATCGCTCTAATTGGAATTTCTGCTCCATTAAATAGATTCGTTAGAGTCATTCTATTCCATATATATTTTCCATTGACTAGTCTTGTTTTTATTACAGATACTACACTTTCTTCACCTTTTTCCATTTTATTAAAAGATTCTTTAAACACATCAACAAAGTCAGGATGTATTATCCCAGAATCTATAAAATATTCTATGCCATTTTCAATATTTTTTTGTAATCCATATATTAAAGAGACATCACTAGAGACATGTATAGATTTTGTATGCATATAATAGTCAAATACTATGTTAGAAGTCTTGGATAAGGCTATTCTAAGCCTTTCTTCATTAATCTTAAGTTCTTCTTCTACTTTTTTTAAATCTGTTATATCAACCAACACACAGTAGAAATACTCTTTTCCATCAGAATCTTTTATAAGCTCACACTTATTTACAACCCACACAAAATTCCCACTCTTAGTAATCATTCGATACTCTATTTCAACTACTTTTGATTCTAATATTTGAAGTGCAAATTCATTTTTCACTCTATCTACATCATCTTTATAAATTACATCATAAAAATTATTATTAAACATGGATTTTATCTCTTCTTTAGTATATTCAAACAGGTTAATAAATCCATCACTTAAAAACACAAATTCATATTTTTCACCTACACTACATTTAAAAACACCTCCTGGTATATTGTTAGTGAGTGAAGATATCTCTAGATTTGCTTTTACAAGCTTTTCTTTGGATTTTTTCTCTTTATAAAATACAATTAAAATCAAAATTGAAAGTGCTATGAAGTTTTTAGTTGTTAATATAATTGCAAGTTTGTTTATCTTAGAAATCTCTTTCACTATCAAAGTCTTTGGAATAAAAGACAATACATACCAATCATTTATACCAACTGGAGTATACGTGGCATATTCCTCTTTTCCTTTGAATTTATATTCTAAAAATCCACTTTTCTTATTTGATATATCTTCAATAAAGTTTTTATAACTGTAATCTTCTCTAACATAAATAAAATCAAAAAAATCGCTAACATTATTTATGGTGTCATCAGTTTCTCCTGGAGTAGATTTTAAGACAAGATTTCCTGATTTTTCAAATATATATGTACTTCCTTCTCCATTAAAACTAGTCACATCTATAAATTCACTTAATTTACTTGTATAATAAGAACCATACAGAACACCTATCACTTTACCATTTTTGTACATAGGAGATGCTACTATAAAACTATTTTCATTGTTAACAGATGATTTTATGATTTCTGAAATATTGCTTTCCCCTTTCATTGCTTTCTTAAAATAGCTATGTTGTGATATATTATAGACCTTTCCATCACCTGTATAGGCTGTACCATCTGGATATGCAATATAGATTTTTTCAAAATCAGATTCCTTTGATACATCATTTAGCAATTTCATTATATCTTCTTTCTTCATACCCTCTGACTCTGAAATAATTTTAGAAATACTATTTATAAACTTTGTTAGTGAGTTAAGCTTAACATTTATAGTATTTGAACTTTGCAATGACAACTCTTCTAAATGCATCTTTTTACTTTTTTCTACTAATGAATTAACATTATAGGTAAAATCCCAAAGAGAAAACATCACAAATACACATATAAAAATCAAACCTAAAGCATAACCTATGAATTTTTTATTTTTCATTTTGATACATCCCTTTCTGAGTATAGAAGCTGTGTCAACATCTGTATATTTACTGTTCATATTAAATTAATTATACTATCAGAATTAAGCTGTTTCAATAAACTTAAGGCAAATATTATCATTTTAGATAAATAAAAAAGAATCTATGGATAGATTCTCTTAATAATATCTTTATTTAATTATAATTAATTATTTTTAAAGTATTTTGATAGTTCGGCTTCTTTTACATAAAAACCTTTATTATCAATCTTTATAAGTTCTTCTTTTTGCAATACTTTTATCATTCTAGAAACTGTCTCTCTTTTACAGCCAAGCATATCAGCTAAATATGTAACTGTAAGATTTACATTTAATAAGGTCCATTCTCCACAATAAATTCCAAACTCTTTACTTAATCTATACAATTTTGCTGCTAATTTCTTATCTACTTTTATAGATATTGAATTTTTTAACTGTCTATATAAACGTCTTGTCCTTCTCTCCATATAAGAAATAATATCTTTTGTAAGCTGAAAATCATTTTTCATAATTTCTGTAAATTCTTCAATGCTATAATAAGACACAATTGAATTTTCAAATGCCTCACATCCAACAGCAGAATTCTTCGTAAAATCAAAGGTAATGTCATTTATAATTTCTCCATTATTTAATATAAAAATCACCTTTCTCTCACCATTTTCGCTTATCTTAAAAATAGATACTTTTCCATCTAAAAGTACGTATACTCTGTCCAATTGTTCTTTTTCATAAAATAAAATTTCTTTTCTTTGTAATCTTTTTAGTTTAGCTTTTTCCTTAAGTTGATTCTTAGTTTCACTACATAAATTATTAAAAAGTATTACTTTGTCAATATCATAGTCTTTTAATTTAGACATGTAAAATCTCCCCATTACTAAATTTTTAAGAAAACCACATAAAGTATTACAAATATCTGATTTTATTCATTTTTAAACAGTTTTATAGCATTTGTAGTCTTGATTTTTCTTTCAATAGCTTCATTTGAAAGCTCTTTTACTACCTGTGTATATACTAAATCAATAATAAAAAATTGTGCCAATTTAGAGGATATTGAACCAGTTTCCAATACAGTTTCCCCAGATACATAAGATAAGTGCACATCTGAAATATCCTTTAATTCAGAATTTTTATTTTCAGTAATAGATATAATTTTAGCATTATTAGCTCTCGCAAGTTTTACAGTTTTTATAATTTCTTCAGTTTCCCCAGAATGAGAAATTGCAACTATTAAATCTCCTTCTTCCATTATAGAAGACATCATTATCATAGTATGACTACTATCAAAACTTACACAATTAAGCCCAATTCTCATAAACTTATAGTTTGAATCTTGTGCTATTATACCTGAATATCCAATACCAATAAAGTAAACCTTTTTAGCATTTATTATAAGTCTTGCACAGTCATGAACATCTACACTATTGATTATCTCAACAGTATTCTCTAAAGTAGTTATATTTGAGTTTAAAAGTTTCTTGGCTGTATCTAAAGCTGGCTCATCATTTTGTATATTCTTATTTATAATATTTTTTTTATTACTACTTGATATTTCTTGCGCTAAAGTAACTTTAAAGTCTTGCAACCCATTAAACTTCATTTTTTTAACAAATCTAGTTATAGTTGCTTCACCAATATTACTCTCTTTAGCAATTTGTGATATTGGTTTATAAAATACATCCTCTATATTTTCCTTTATATAAGCTATCAATAATTTATCTGACTTTGTAACTTTAAAAGTTGGTGATTCCAATTGTTCTAAAATACTCATTAAAAAACCTTCTATTCTCTATATTTTGTTTAAAAAATTATACAATGCCCCAAGCATACCTGCATCATTTTGTCTCTTTGCAAATTCTACATTAGTATTTTTATAAACTCTTTCTATAAGAATCTCCTTTAATGCTCTATCTATTTTAGGTTTTAGAAATTCTTCTTGTGCCATTATTCCACCACCTAAAATTACAACTTCAGGATTTATTACATAACATATATTTGCAATACCAATTGCTAATGATTTTATCATATTATCCAATTCTTTTAAACAATCTTCGTCATTATTCTTTGCTAAATCAAAAATTATTTTCCCATTTAGGTCATTTTCATCCATATTTTTTATTTTTGCTAATTTTTTTACCAAACTACTAGTTGATGCTAGTTCTTGGAAAGTACTTCCATTCATATTCATATATCCTACTTCACCAGCACTATTACTAAATCCATTTATAAGCTTATTATTTATTATAACACAACCACCAATACCAGTACCTATTGTCATACATATAGAAGAAGTTGCTCCCTTACCTGCTCCAAGCCACATTTCACCAAGGCCAGCACAATTAACATCATTTTCAACTTCACATTTTATATTAAATTCTTTTTCTATCTCTTTCTTTAATTCCATACCTTTATAGTTTGGAATTAATTCTTCTAACGCAAATACTATCCTACCTTCAATTGGGTCAACCATACCTGCAGTTGATATACATATCCCATCAATATTGTTTTCTTTCATATATTTTTTAACTATTTTCTTTATTTTAGATAATATTCCTGGTCCACCTTTTTCTTTTGCTTCAGTATCTAAACTGGATTTATCGATTATTAACCCATCTTCTCTAATAAATCCATATTTTATTGAAGTACCTCCAATATCTATACAAACGTAATTTTTCATAACATATCTCCATACAAATTATTTTTATAACCAATATTACTAATTAAAATTTTATATTACATGAATTTTTTATTTATTTTTTCCAACTCACAGATATATTTTCTCGCTTCTGATAAATCTATGGTATCCTTTAATATAATTTTTTTCTCAGTTATATGATATTTATAAATATTCTTACATAAATCTTCTCCCAACATATTAAGACCTTCTTGACTATAATGTACATCATCAATAGTTAGACCTTGGTCATGAAATTTCATAGCAATTTTGCTTCCTATGCTTAATATGTCACATTCATTACAAGCAAATTCTTGTGCTGCTGCAATTCGTCTTGTTCTAACAAAATATTCATCTTCTCCAAGCCAATAACCAGTTAAACTAACAAACATTTTATCAATGATACATTCTTCCTTTAGTCTATATGCAATTTTTTTTAGACTCTCTTTATAGTATAAAACATCACTACCATACTTTGCATCACTTTCACCTTGAATCCAAATAACATATTTATTTGTTATTTTATAATTCTTGCTTAAAGTATTACACCCTGCATTAAATTTTTCTATAGTGTCATTTAAAAACCAGTTATTATCATGATTCCAATTTTTTATTCTTGACCCATCCTTTGCATTGTGTATAAAACAAACTTTATTACCAGTAAGTCTATTCCACTCATTTGAAAATGCAGGTGCTATAGTACCATCTCCTTCAGAAGTCTCTAATTCACATCTCATGTTTATAATCTCGTTGCTACTTAAGTATTCAAAACAATTCTCATTTGGAATAACACTGTCTTTTGGATTTCCTAAGCCTCTCGCATTACTTTGTCCTATTAATAAAAATACATCTATTTTATCCATAAATTAACTCCTCTATACAATTCTAAACCTTTTAATATCTATTTAAACTTTCTTATAAAAAACTAAGGCTGAAAATAGTAATCTAACTAAAATTTACGAAATATCACTAATCGCTGAAAGTTAAATCACTATTTTCAGCCTTAGTAGTTATATAAATTTTCATTATCTAACCAAAACCTTAAAAATAGCTTTTTTTATATTTTCTTTTTCTGAAACTTTTATTGCTGTCATATGTGCATCTTCTGGATAACATACTAAGAAATCACCTTTTCTAAGTTCAACATATCCATTGTTTTTCCCATCAAGAGGCAAAAAGTCACTATCTTCTTCATATGTCTTTTGCTCTAAATTTTCTATAAAGTTCAAATCTATTCTTTCGCATCCATCTAGCATCAAGTGTACATCTATATATTTCTTATGAGCTTCCCAGAATCTTTCTTCTTTTTCACAAGTTTTATACTCAACAATATTTACAAAGATATCATCACCATCTATTGTATGAGTCCCTTTTTCGTAATCTATCAATGAATTTTCTTTAGCATATTCAAAACACTTAAGTAAGTCTTCGTGTAATGTTGAATATGTCTTACTATGATTTATACTTCCAAATATCATAATCACTATCTCCCTATATAATTTTAAGTATATTCTACTTTCAGGTTTTTTACATATACAGTTCTTTATACATTCTTATAGAGTAGCTAGATTATTTATATATCTAATCACTCTAATCTAGCCACTCTATAGGATAATTTCTTATTTAAATTCTATATTATTTTTCATAATAAACTGTAGTTTCAGCTTTTGGTAAAGATACTTTTGCTTTAACTTTAGATTCTATTGCACTAAATACTGTTCCTACTACTACAGAAGTAGTTATTGTTATTAGAGAATAAGCCCAAGAAGTTACTTCTGGCATTCTATATTTTAGATAAACAACTAAAATTGCTGATACTGCAAATCCAATATATGCTCCCATTTTAGTTGCTCTTTTACAAAACGCACCAAGTACAAATATTCCTGCTAAAACTCCTAGAACTAGCCCCATAAAACTATTGAACCATTCATATGCTGACTTTATTTCTCCATTTGCTAAGATTATTGCAACAACTATAGAAAGTATACCTACTCCTAATGATATATATTGTGCAACCTTAGTTTGTCTTTCCATACTCATATCTTTTGTTATAATAGTTTGTATATCTAAAGTCCAGCTTGTAGCAACTGAATTAAGCCCTGTTGATAAAGTTGACTGAGATGCTGCATATATTGCTGCAAGTAGTATTCCTGTTATACCTACTGGTAATTCATAAGCTATATATGATGCAAATACTTGGTCTTGTTGAACTGTTTGTGCTAAATCTGGGTTTTGAGTATAGTATATAAATAAACAAGTTCCAATTAGATAAAATACTGTTGCAAGTCCCATTGATAAAACACCATTTCCATATGTCATTTTGTTAAGTTGTTTTATATCAGTTGTTGTAGTAAATCTTTGAACTATATCTTGACTTGATACATATGATGAAAAAGTATTAAGACCAGCTCCAACAAATATTATAAATGCACTTGTAGATAGTATGTTTTTATCAAACATAACTTCATTTGTTGCTAAGAACTTATGCCCACTTGTAAGAGTATCCATCACTGTTCCAAATCCGCCATTTATACTTGATATTAAATAAAATAGCGTACCTGTAACACCTACTATTAGTACCATACCTTGTATAAAGTCAGTCCATAAAACAGCTTTTAATCCACCTGTATATGAATAAATTATTGCTATTACCCCCATAACTATTATTAACACATTTACAGGTATTCCTGTAAGACCTGCTAAAACTACTGATGGTAGATACATTATTATAGACATACGTCCTATTTGGTATATTATAAACATTAAAGCTCCAAGTACTCTAAGTCCTTTACTTTCATATCTCATTTCTAAGTATTCATATGCAGTATCTATCTCTAATCTACTGTATAAAGGTAAGAAGAATTTTATTGTTAAAGGTATAGCTATAAACATACCTAATTGTGCAAACCATAAAATCCATGTTCCACCATAAGAATTACCTGCTAGTGATAAAAATGATATTGGGCTTAATAATGTGGCAAATATTGATACTGATGTAACCCACCATGGAATAGTTCCATCACCTTTGAAGAACTCTTTTCCTTTCATTTCCTTCTTTGAAAATAACAATCCTGCAAATAAAACTGCCAATAAGTAAACTACTAGTATTGCAAAATCTATCCAAGTAAATCCTACCATTTGACCAATCCTCCCATACTAAAAGTATTTTTATTAAAAATACTTTCTGTATATTTCTTTCGCTCTTGATTTCATTTCATCAGTTGCTTCTTTCATAGGTTGTCTACAGTATCCAGCTTCAACGCCTTGTTCTTCAAGTAGTAATTTAATTGTTTGATATAGACCATTTCCTAATATATCTGTTATTAAATCATTTGTCACATGTTGTACTTCAAGTGCTTCTGATATTTTTTCACTCTTCGTTAGTTCAAATATTTGTCTAGCTCTGATACCGTTTACATTAAATGTAGAACCAATTGCCCCATCTACACCTAAAACTGTAGCTGGTAACATCATTTCATCAAATCCTGCAAATATTAATTTATTTGGGAATGTTTTTCTCATTCTTTCTAATAAGTAGAAATCTGCTGCTGTAAACTTAACACCTATTATTTTTTCATTTTCAAATAATTCTCCAAATTGATCTAAACTCATATCAACACCAGTTAAAAATGGTATAGAGTATATTATTAATCTATTGTCTACAGAATTTATTATTGTATTGTAATAATGTTTTATTTCTTCAAAATCGAATTTATAATAAAAAGGTGTAACAGCACTTATAGCATCATATCCTAAATCAGTTGTAAATTTAGCAAGCTCTACAGCTTCTTTTAAATTAACTGAACCAACTTGAGCTATTAACTTTATTTCTTCTTTTACTTCGTCCTTAGCTATTTCAAATATTTTTTTCTTTTCATCAGTTGAAAGCATGAAGTTTTCTCCTGTACTTCCTCCTACATAAAGACCATCTATTTTACAAACATCTATATTATGTCTAATTATTTGTCTTAACCCTTTTTCGTTTATATTTCCTTCCTTATCAAATGAAACTAATAATGCTGAATAAATTCCTTTCATATCTGTTGTTCTCATATCTTTACCTCCAATTTTAATTTTCAAATATAGTTAAATATAATTAATTTTTAATTTATAAATTAATTTTTTAATTAATTTCAATTGCTTTGACAAATTTTTCTGTTATCAATTGTGGTCTTGTTATTGCTGAACCTACAACTGATGAATGAACTCCAATTTCAAAGACTTTCTTTAAATCTTGAGGAGTATTTACTTTTCCTTCTGCTATTACAGGTATTTTTAAATCTTTAACCAATCTTTCCATCAATACAAAATCTGGACCATCTAAAATTTCTGTATATGGAGTGTATCCAGATAATGTAGTTGAAACGCAGTCTACACCGTATTCTTGCGCCTTAATAGCTTCATCATAATTTGAAATATCAGCCATTACTAAAACATTATTTTCTTTTATATAATTTATAATTTCTTTTAAATCTTCATTGTTTGGTCTAACTCTATTAGTAGCATCCAGTGCTATCATCTCACATCCTGTTGCTAAAAGCTCATCTACTTCTTTTTTAGTTGGTGTTATATATATATCTGAATCTTCGTAATTTCTCTTTATAATACCTATAACAGGAAGTCCAGTAACTTTTTTTATTTCAATAATATCATCAACTCCTTGAGCTCTAATGCCAACTGCTCCGCCTTCTTGAGCAGCTTTAGCCATTCTACCCATTATAAAAGAACTATGAAGAGGCTCATTTTCTAAAGCTTGGCATGATACTATTAGTCTTCCCTTTACCTTATCTAGCATTTTTTCGATTACCTCATTTCTGAAATTTATTTTCTTAATTTATGTATTAATAATAACATGAAAACTTTTTCTTTGCAATATTTTTTCATATTTTTTTATTAATTCTATTTTTTTATAGATTTATTCCAAGTATTTCCTTATATTTCACAGTTTTAAGAAAATTTATTTCATTTTTTTGGTTTTTATTTTCATTCCTATATAGATACAAATGATTTCAATAAAAAAACCCATGTATACAATACATAGGTTCCCCAATATTACTCTAAATCCATAATAATTTTTCTACCACAACATGGACAAAACTCAGATTCCGAATCTACTTCACTTTCACAATAACCACAAACTATAAAATTATCGCAATCATTATCTAATTCAAATTTTTTACCACATTCAGCGCAATATTTGTCATTTATATTTCCAATATAGCCACATTCACAAGTTACATTGCTTTCTGCAATTTCCATATCATTAATTTCCATATTTTTTTCATAAATTATCTTATCAAGTTCTAATAACTCATCACAGAATTTATCAAAACACTCATCATCAATAGAATTTTCTCTAATTTTTTGATAAGTCAACATTCCCATTTCTAAAAAGATTTTACTCTTCTTTTCTTGAATATCATCAATTTCTCTATTTATCTTTGATTTTTCTTTATATAATTCAATCTTAAATTTTCCATTACCAAATCTTTTCTTAACCTTAGAAAATTTATCATCTACTGTCTTTTTATTATTTTCTTCCACAGAAGTTTCCTCCAATCATATTTAATCAGCTGAGTTTAGCTTATATCCTATTAAAGATATCACAAAACTGTATATAAATGAAATTATAATAGTTGAGAACAATTTAAATTGCATAACTAGAGTTGTTCCATAGCTAGTTGTATTAAAGAAGTTAATATTACTATCAAGTATAAAAGTACTAAATAGAGCCAACATACCCATTAAAAATGCATAATATATACTAAATATTATTACAGGTTTAATATTATCTGTATCATATTTAAATCTTAATTTATATCCATTTAATAAAATTATTAATGCAGACAAAGCCCCCATTGCATAAAACATTAATTTAGTATCTCCAAATAAAGAGGATGAGCCTAAGCTAAGCATTGAAACTGTTGAATTTATTATTGTTACCGAAATTCCATTTGCAAAAGCCCACATGTAACTAGCAATTTGTGGCAATACAGCAAATAAATCGATACCACTTGAATATCCACTCATATTCAATTCATTTAAATAACTACTATCAGATATAGTTAATATAAAAAGTATTGCTAACACTAAAACATAACCTAATATGAATATTTTAATAGCATTTGAAAAAAGGGACATATACATATTTTCTTTTTCATAGCTTTTTCTATAATTAGTTATATATGTACATATAAATCCTAATACAAATCCATTTAAAAGTGCACTAAAAAATTCATAACTATACTCTAAAGCATATCCATACTCTAGCATACTATGTGAGCTAGTTTTAACATTAGTAAAAGTACATAAAATAGCTAAAATTAATCCATAGAAAATTCCCACTCCAAGAGAATTGGCTAATGTAGTTTTTGAATCCTTACATCTTTTTCTCATAAAAATTAAATTTGATATAATTAATCCTAAAACAGGAATTATAAGTAATATTAACAATCCTATATTTGCACTTATAAATCCAGAACCCATCATAGTAGACATAGATACGCTAATTTGACCTAGATTAAGGGCTAACATTATATGTGCTGGATTTATCATGTAACTGATATCATTAAATTGAATAGTAATTATAGCCTTAAATATTAACGAAATAACAAGCAATATGAATATAGTTGAAAAAGTCGTTAAAAATATCCCTCTTGTATTTGCGTGATATGAGAGTTCTTTTATTTTAGATTTTAAGTCAAGTTTTGTTTCGCTCGATTTTAATGATACTATTTCATAAAGTTCATTTCCACAAAATTTACAGTAATTATCTTTAGGATTATTTTCTTTGTTGCAACTAGAACAAAGTTTATCTTCTTTAGTTTCAAGTGTAAGGTTATTATTTTTTATTTTTCTAGTTGGCTTACCTGTTTTTTTAGAATAGTTACTATATGAATAATTCATATTATCTATTTTTTTTTCATCCATTTTTTCCCTCCAAGTTTTACCATTGTCAATTATCAAATATAACTATATCATATAAAACTTAATTATACCTTAATTGGATATATTTATCTATTTTATTTGTCTTGTATTAGTATTTCATTATAATTATCTAATATTCTAAAATAAATAACTTACTAATCTTAATTATAATAAAATACTAATACAAAATTTTATTTAATCTTAACTAATAAATACTATCTATTACAAATTTAGATTGTTACATATAACATATTTTGCTATAATTAAGTTATAAACAAAGTATTCCGAGTATCTAAGAAAAGAAGAGGAATACTTATTTTTATGTTTTATTTTTAATGGAGGCTTATATGAACTTAGAAAATTTAAAAAAATTCTTTGGATTCCCTCTAGATAAAAAATACAAAGAAAATGTTGAACGAGAACTTTGCAATTATCTTTATCATACAGGCAAAATTATTTGTATCATAATAATAATATCTCAACTAATTATGATGATATCAATATCAGCTAGAGATGGTGGTCCTTTTGCCACCCCAAGACGTCAATGGTATTTTTGTATGTATATAATACTATTTTGTATCTCTTTAATTTTTATGCTTGTTTTTTCTTATCTTTGGAATAAAAAAAAGGAACATTGTACTTATTATATAAACTTGTGGGTGATTTATGTAACATTTTTCTGCTTATGGGGTTGTGTAATTACTTTGCTTGACCAGTTAGGCGGAAATGATTTGAGTGTATTCAGTTATATAATGTTAACAGCTGCTGCTTTTTCAGTATTAAAATTAGGTCAATCAATAATAGTTTTTGGAGGATGTTTTTTATTTCTTAATCTACTCTTACCAGGAATTCAAACTGTATCAGGTAATGAGTTCAGTAATATTGTAAACACATTTTTTATAACATCACTTGCTATTTTTATTTCTACAATGTTATATAGAAGTCGTGTATTTACTTATTATGATAAAATGCTAATCCATCAACAATATGAAGAAATCTCCCATATGAACAATTTATTAAATCTTAAGGTTATGACTGATGACCTAACTAAAATGAATAATCGTAGGTATTTAGAAGATGTTCTTCAAAAAAAATTAAAGACCCATACAAAGCAAGAACCTATAACAGGAATGATGATAGATATAGATTATTTTAAACAGTTTAATGACACTTACGGACATCAAAAGGGTGACTACTGTTTACAGAATATTGCTAAAGTAATTTTAGATTTTACAAATTCTGAAAATTCACATGCTATCCGTTATGGTGGTGAAGAATTTTTTATATGTCTTTTCAATTGTGATGAGGCGAATGCTAAACTTAAATCCGAATATTTACGTAAGATTATAGAGTATTGTAATTTTGAACGTGATGACGTTCCTTCAAAATGTGTGACTGTTAGCATCGGAGTTCATACAAAGAAAGTTGAAGAATTAATAACTTTAAATGAATTTATAAGTTATTGTGATAAAGCTTTATATATTGCAAAAGAACAAGGTCGTAATCGTGTTGAGTTTTATTAGGAGTATAGAAACAAAGTATTAATCCTTATATTTATATTTTCTTAATAATAAATTTATTTTGTTCAAAATATTTGTATAATATTATGTAAACCTATAAATTAGCTTTTAGATTCATAATTATTAAATCTATAAATTATACTTAAGTCTAACTTATAGATTTAATAATTTTATATATAATTAATTCATGTTTAAAATTAATTCACATTTCAATTTTAATGTCTATAGACTATCTTATACTACATTTAGACATGTATTTTAAAATTTCTTATAACTTAGTTTTCCATTTCCTTAATCAATGATACATTTTGTTTCTCTACAGAATTTAAAACATCTGTATCCGCTCCTATACTATAATCTGGCTGATACCATGACTTATTGCTAAAATAGCTTTTATAAGGTTCTTCTTTAAATACATATCCATATCTTGCAAATATTTCATTTCTTATATATGCTAACTCCTCTTTACTATAAAGTTCAAGTTCATCTTTAGTTAATACTCTAGAATCACTATCATATATAATATAATCATCATCATAACTTACTTCTTTATTTTTCAAATTAGAACTTGAACCTGAATCACTTTTAATACTCTTTTTATCAGTATTTTCACTATTTTCCTTGTTATTTATACTCTTGATAAATTTCTCCGCTTCTTCTTTGGAAATTTTATTAAGTGTACCACTTACATTATTAGCTTGTAATGAAATTTCATTACTATTAAACTTAGTTATAGTAAATTTTTCCTTTGATAAAGTATCTTTTCCTTTTAATACTATGCTATTACTATCTGAACTTTCTACTTCATATTTAACTGTATAATTGCTTTCTTCTTCACTTTTACTATAAAGTTTTATCTTATTTGGCTCTTCAAATTCAAATATATTATATTCATCAGCTTTCCAAAAACCATTTAAGTCTTTTGGTTCTAAATTTTTAGAGTAAATCAATTTATTTCCTAAATAAATCTCTGAATATTTTCCTACATTGTTTATTTCTATATTGTCTTTCTTAGTTTTTAAATTATAAAAATGTATTTCCTTATTTTTAGTGGAATATGCTATATTCTCTGAATTAAATGAATAGCCAACAACATCACTTGCTATCCTGTCTTTATCTAAAAATAACTCACCACTTGATTTAATATAAAGTAATTTTTCATCATTAATAATAGATACATTAGAATTTTCTTTCATATCATTGCCTATTTTTTCTTCTTCTTTATTATTTTTCTTAATATATACATCTCCATCAGAATTTGTAAATACAATTCCATCTTTAATAAAACTTACATAATTAATGTCTGATTTTATTTTATTAGACACCTCTTTACCTATTTCTTTCTCATATAATTCATCATCACTATTTATAAAATAAAATTTACTATCTCTATATTTATAAGACCTAACATCCGATGCTATTTTTTCACTAGCATTATTTTTGTACAAATATAATTCACCTTTCAAATCCTTATAATTATACTCACTTATATACATAATTTCTTCATCATTAGATTTTACCCCCCATAAATTTGATACATCTGAACTAATTTTGACCTTATCATTTTTATCTGTACTTTTTAAATATAGATTATCATCATTATTTATAAATATTACATCACCTTTATTATTTACAATATCAAAACTCTGTATATCAGTAGATATTTTTTCTTTATTTCCATCTTCTTTATATAGATATAACTCTTCATCTGTATTCATATAATATATGAATTTTCCATCTGTAGACATCCTATACAATACAACATCATTGGCTATTTTTTCTTTATCTTTTCCATCGTATTTTACATACAAGGATTTTTCTGATGATATATATGCTATAGTGTTTGAAGAAGGCATAAATTCATATGAATTAATTTCGTCAGAAGATAAATCTGATGCTATTTTTTCCTTTTCTTTTTTTAGATTATACTTATATAAATTATTTTCTTTATCTTAGATTAATATTGATTGTTCTCCATTTATATAATCTTTTTTAGTATATGTAGGTACATCTGATGCTATTTTTTCTTCATCCTTACCTTCTGTCTTTATGTATACATCTGTCATATCACCTGAGTTATTCTCATCATTTTTTAATAGTATAAGAGAATTATCTTTGTTTGCTTGCTTACCTTTAGAATCATTTTGTGAACTGCAACCTGTACATATAAGTGCCAAACTTAAAACTATAAACAACCCTTTCTTTAACATTATTACTCCCCCTCATGATAATGATAAAACTTTTTGTGTAATAAATATACTATTCAATAATTTTTTAGATTTAAATCACCTTACATATTTTTATACTATTTACATAAAGATAATGCTTAAATATAATTTATATTTAAACTTCCAAAAAATTACTCTACTAGTTATAGTATAGCACAATAAACGTTATCCAAGCACACCCACTATTGTCACTCCAAAAGCTTTTAGTGCCTCTTGAAGCACTTCATTTCCACCATAAGGATATCCAATAGGGTTAAAATAAAGTTTAGCAGTTTGTTCACCAATCATTTCGCAACCTTCTATTGTATAATCGCCAAGTCCAATTTCAGAAAACACAGTCTCAAAATCCCATGAAACAGACTTTATGTATTCCTGTCGATTCTCTTCATCCAGTAGTTTATAGTTCTCCCAAAACATTTTATTTTCTGCTTCTGTTGGCCACCAAAAATAATCTAATTCTTCTTTATTATAAAATTCGTCTACTTTTTCTAAAATATAATATTCTAAATCCTCAATTTGTATACAATCATTTTTTATATCTGCTATATATGAAAATAAATTTTTTATTCGATTAAATATTTTTACATCATTCACATTAAATTTAATAAAACAAAAACTACACATTATTTATCCTCCTAGTATAAGTAACTTATAATTACATTGTATAATAAAATATGAATAAACAAACTACATATATTTGTAAACACAATAAAAATAACTTGTATGTATCTAAATCAGATAGCACACAAGCTATTTTATTATATCGAAAAATTATATAATCATATTATAGGTTATAATTATTAGAATTCAGCATTTTTAGGAGTTCTTGGGAAAGGTATAACGTCTCTTATGTTAGACATACCTGTCATATACATAATTATTCTTTCAAATCCAAGACCAAATCCAGAGTGAGTAGCAGTACCAAATTTTCTAAGTTCTAAATACCACCAGTAATCTTCTTCATTTAATCCCATTTCATGAATTCTATCTAATAGTACGTCTTCTCTTTCTTCTCTTTGAGAACCTCCAACTATCTCTCCAACACCAGGAACTAATAAATCCATTGCTCTAACAGTTTTCCCATCTTCATTCATTCTCATATAGAAAGCTTTTATATCTTTTGGATAATCTGTAACAAATACTGGAGAATTGTATATTTGTTCTGTTATATATCTTTCATGTTCAGTTTGAAGATCGCATCCCCATTCTACTGGATACTCAAACTCATGTCCTGATTCAAGTAATAGCTCTACTGCTTTAGTATATGTTATTCTAACAAATTCAGAGTTTACTATTTTATTTAGTCTTTCTAGCAATCCTTTATCTATAAAACTATTAAAGAATTCCATTTCTTCAGGAGCGTTTTCTAAAACATAGTTTATAACATATTTTATCATATCTTCTGCAAGTTCCATATTATCTTCAAGGTCTGCAAAAACTATTTCTGGCTCTATCATCCAAAATTCTGAAGCATGTCTTCCTGTATAAGAGTTTTCAGCTCTAAATGTAGGTCCAAAAGTATAGACATTTCTAAAAGAAAGTGCCATTATTTCGGCATTTAATTGCCCACTAACTGTCAAATTAGCTTCTTTCCCAAAGAAATCTTGTGTATAGTCTATTTTACCATCTTCTGTTTTTGGAATATCATTTAAATCCATAGTTGTTATTCTAAACATTTCTCCTGCACCTTCGCAGTCACTACCTGTTATGATTGGAGAATGTGCATATACAAAGTTTCTTTCTTGAAAGAATTTGTGTATTGCATATGCAGCTATTGATCTTACTCTAAATACAGCTGAAAAAGTATTACTTCTTGGTCTTAAATGTGCTATTGTTCTTAAATACTCAAGTGTATGTCTTTTCTTTTGTAGTGGGTATGAACTATCTGATTCACCTTCTACAACTATATTTTTTGCATGTATTTCTACTGGTTGCTTAGCTCCTTCTGTAGATACCAACTCACCTTCTACAAGTATAGATGAACTTATTGCCAATTTACCTATCTCTTTAAAATTTTCAACTTTTTCATCAAATACTATTTGCATATTTTTAAAGAAACTTCCATCATTTAATTCTATAAATCCAAAGTTTTTAGATACTCTAGATGTTCTTATCCATCCAGCTACTTTTACAGTTTTTCCTATGTACTGTTCTTTATCTCTGTACAATTCTTTTACTGTTATAAATTCCTTTTGCATTTTAAAGCCTCCTAGTTTAATTTTTAGTAATTTTTTCTAAATATAATTCCATAAAAAAAGCCCTTCATCCCTGTATAAAGGGACGAAAGACTATTACTTTCGCGGTACCACCCTAGTTGTCATAAATGACCTCTTAGTTAAGCAATGCTTAAAGCCTATAACGGTGCCTTCCGTCTAAGTCTACTTACTAAATAAGCTTTCGATTAGAAACTCCAAGATGTTCTTCAATATAAAACTTGTATTGAGCTTTCACCATCCTCAACTCGCTAAAACTGCATTTTATATCTACTCTTCTCTTCACAGTATTTATCTTCTATTATTTCCGCTAATTAACAAAATTATACCAATTTATAAATTTTTAGTCAATAAATTTATGCAATTGATATTTACTAGTCTTATATAATCTAGAAATATTTATATGCAAAAATTTATATTTTCCTTTCAAATATTTGTAAATTACATTTTGCCTTCTGACACCTATAAAAAAAGTAAAGCAGTATACTGTTTATTAGCTTAAGTTTAACTTTAAGCTTTTTAAACTAATACTACTTTACTTAAATACAATAAATTATTTATTTTTGTTATCAAGTATAGAAGTTTTACAATTTACTTCCATTGTCAACCCAATCTTTTGCTTCTTCAACACTATTAAGTGAAGGTATTGAAACTTTACTATGAGGTTTTAATTTTTCAACATCTGCCCAAGCTGCTGTTGATTCATTTCCAACTAGAAGCGGACTTCTAAGTCTTTTGTTATCGTTACCTTTTAATGCTCTTGCTTTTTTACTTTCCAAAACTATCACCTCTATATATTTATTTTGTAATAGTTTTAGCAATTTTTCAAATTAAATTCATAAGTAAAATTTATAACAGATAAAATACCATTATTTACATATTTTTTTATTTATAAAGTATTTGCCATCTGTTGAATTGTATTTTTTAAATTTAAAATACCATATCCCTGTGAAACATTTGGATACGTATATATATCGAGCTTCGTAGCTCCCAATATTAAATATGTTTTTAAAACTTGTGTAAACAACGATAACCTTGGGATATTATCTTGTTTTTCCAAATATTCCATTAATAAGGCTAAGACTCCACAAACTATTGAACTACTAACTCCTGTACCTGTTGCTGTATTGTAGGTTCCATTTTTATATGTAGATATTATATCTACTCCTGGCGCTACTATATCTGGCTTAATTCCCCTTCCTCTAATTGGCCCTTTTGATGAACCAATCCACATACTATCAGTCTTATTATTAAATGTACCAACTGTGATTACATCATCACCAGCAGCATACATAGTTATTGTAGCCACTGAGTCTGGGTCTAAAAATCTTGTATCTGGTGCTATCAAGTTTTTATTTGGTAAATATATATCATACTCTCCCCCTATTATAAGTTCTGGAGTTAGCCTCAAAGTCCACACACCAGGTTTTATATCTCTGAGTCTTATCTCTAGGCTTTCATTCCCAGAAGTAATATATGGATAGATGAATCTCATTGAATAAGTAGTATTTTCCAGATTAAACTTTCCTCTATATACATAAAAGTCTGGAGAATATCTTATATCATGACTAACCTCACCTGAAGGAGATATTATTTGTGCCCCTATCTTATCTGGACCATTTGTATTGAGTGTTATATCAAGTGCGTAATCGTCACCATCTTGTATTATTACATCTTGGACTTCATTTAAACTACTAAATCTTCCAGCATAATGAATATCTGTATTACCTTGATTACCTGCACCACTTACTACAACAACACCAGCACTACTTAATATATTAAATGTATCTAATATGGAAGTAGTTGCTACAGCACCTGACTTAACTCCAATAGTAAGATTTATTATTATAGGCTTATTTTCTGTTTTTGCTATATTAGTAACATATGTTATAGCTGCTAAAAAATCTGAAACACTATAATTTATCTTTCCAGCATAATAAGTATCTGTATATGATTTTAATTTAACCACTATCAAATCTGACTCTGTAGTTATACCTCTATATTGTGAATTTACTCTTCCATTTCCCACTAATATACCAGAAGCCAAAGTTCCAGTACCTATATTATCTTGACTTAAACTTCCATCATTTCTACTTATAGCTAAACTTAATTCACTTCTTGTAAATTCACTCCCAAAAATAAATCCTTCTGGTGGTGGATTTGTATTTTCTTCCTGATCCCATAATCGTAAAACCTTACTCGTTCCATCCGCATTTATAAAGTCAGGGTGTAAATAATCTATACCAGAATCTATAACTGCTAATAAAATCCCTCTTCCTGTTATATCATTATATGGATTCTCATAAATATACTCTGCTTCAGTAGCTGTTGTAATAGTTTCTCCATTATTCATATTATTAGTTATTTCAATTAAGCTGCTCATTGGAGCAGATTCTTCCCACCAAGCAACCTGTAATATATTGTTTAAAATAGTTTCATCAAAATCCATAGGTACATATATTACTGCAAGCTGACTATTTAAAACCATATATTTATTTATTCCGTTTTCTTGAAGTGCAGTTTCTATATCACCTTGGTAAATTATACAATAAGATTTTTCCATAAATCCCTCCTATCTTAACACATCAAACATACCTCTAACATCCAAAGTTCCATATCCAGTACTCATATTTGGATACTCTGTAGTTTGGTTTTTTCTAGCTCCAGCCTGCATAAAAGTTTTTATTTTTTGAACATATGCTTGATTTGGATATCTTCTATCAACAAAAGTATATTGAAAATACATCGCAGCGGCTCCTGCAGCATGTGCACTAGCTGCTGCTGTCCCAGTTATAGTCGCATATGTATTTCCAGGATATGCAGCTATTATATTAACTCCTGGTGCTACTAAGTCTGGCTTTAATCTATCCTCAATAGTCGGCCCTCTTGATGAACTTTGCCACAAACTATTATTAATAGTATTATAAGCTCCTACAGTTATTAAATCATCTTGAACAGCTGGATAATTTATTGTATAAAAAGGGTCAACCTCTCTAAATCTAGTTCCACTTTTTAAAAGAGCCCTATTTGGAAGATACAAGTTATATATTCCATTTACAATATAAACTCCTACTAATCTAATCTTCCACACTCCTCTTTTAGCATTTTTCAGAGTAACATTGGTAAACTGCTGTCCTGAAAAAGTAGTTGGATATACATATGTTATAGAATACTCCGTTCCTTCTAAATCAAATAAACCTGTTATCCTATTATAACTTGATATTCCAACACTTTTACTTTCTTCCCCAGTGGGAGACACTATTATTACATCTGCCTTATCTGGTTTATTCAGCCAAAGTTCAACTGATAATTCTTCTTCTTCTTCATTTAATTCCAACTCGACTTCAACGGAACTTCCTACATTTGGTATTCTTCCAGATGTGTGTGTCTGAGTATTTCCCTCATTTCCAGCTCCTGCTGTTATACACAGCCCTCTAGTAAAAAATGCTTTTTCACTATTACTTCTATTGGTCAATCCAACTAAACTATTGCTACCCAAAGATATATTTATTACTAATGGTTTCCCAAGTTCTAAAGATTTTTTATATGCATACTGAGATGCAGCAAATAACATTGCACTATTATAAAATCCTTCTATCTTAGCAATTTTTATTATTATTAATTCAGCATCTTCAGCTATTCCTGCATATTCCTTATTTACATTACCAAGACCTGCACATATGCCACTTATCATAGTCCCTTGCCCAACTTCATCTTGAGATAGACTAGCATCATTTTCTGCAATTGCTCTATTAATATCTTCTCGTGTATATTCTGTCCCAATATAAAAACCTTCAGGTGGAGTTCCATTCTTTGTTTGGTCCCATAAAAAAGCTATTTTTGAGGTTCCATCTGCATATATAAAGTCTTTATGTAAATAGTCTATTCCTGTGTCAGCAATCGCTATAAGAGTACCTCTTCCTGTTATTGTTATATTGGGATTATTTTTAAAAAAATTTACACCTATTTCTTCGGTTGCAACTACACCACCAAAAGTACCTTGATTAATCTCTCCAAGCAGTGTCATCTTTATAGTTGATTCTGTCCTTATAACTGATGGAAGTTCCAAAACTCGTTGTATGCTATTATAGTCTGTAGTGTTTATAGATAATACACCAAATGAGTCACTTAGCTTAAGAAATTCTTGACTCATACCCAATGAGGCTAACTCATCTTCAAATTCAGGAGTATGAATTACATTTATTCCTGCCAATGTTCCTGATTGTCTATCCATATTTTCACTTATAAAATCCTCCAACTTTAAATCATCGTTTCTCTGAGAATTATAATTTTCTATAACTCTATAATTATTTTCTTCATCTTTAAACGACTTATTAGTGCTTCTATATCCAATGTCTTCTGTTTCTAAGTCTTGATTTATACTAGATAAAGTATATAAATCTATGTCTGATAAACTTAAAAAACCAAATCCCGATGAATTATTTGGATATGACTGATTACTTGTTCTTCTTGCTCCCCTAAGAAGCAATGCTCTTAACTTTTGCGAATATAAAAACAAATCATTTCCATTTACAATTCCCCATTCCATAAACAACGAACAAACTCCTGTAACATGAGGAGTGGCCATGCTCGTTCCAGTTAATGCTCCACTGGTACCTCCTGGTAAAAAAGATATTATATCTTCGCCTGGAGCTAATAAATCTGGTTTAAATACACCCAATTGTGTATCTCCCTCGCCAGAAAATATAGATACTATATCTGTTCTTGAATTGAAACTTCCTACAGTTATAACTCTACTTGCTGTTCCAGGAACTGTAACAGTAAGTTCTTGAGTAGGAATCAAAAACCTCGTGTTTCTATTTAATCCCTCAGAAGTTGGTAGATATATGTTTACATTACCAGTTACAATATCTATAGGTTCAAATACAATTCTCCATAGACCAGGATTTATCTGTGTATTTGAACTTAATTGCAATGTAACTCTTCTAGTAAGAGAATATGGTGCTATAGGATAAAAATAACCAGTAATTCTTGTATCTCCTAGAGTATTTCTTATTTCACCTGAAGTTAGAGAAATTGATTGTGTCTGACTATTCGATGGACTTACTAAATGTACACTAAAGTCATCAATAAAATCTGGCCATATGTTTATATTTAATATACGCTCTCCTTCTCCAATTACAAACTCAACTTCTTCTGTAGTATTATTTTGAAGCCTAATCCTTTTATGTCCCCCCTTATCTGCATTATTACCAGCCGCTACCACTATATTATTTTTCCAAAATAAACACATATCATCTATATACTGCTCAAATAAAGAAGTCCCTCTATGTGAGCCTTCATTACTTCCATAACTTATATTTAATGTAACAGGCATTCTTAATTCTAATGCCCTATCTAAAATAAATTTAATCGCCCTCATAAACTCTGTACTTCTTGAAAAAACATCTGTCTGTATATTTCCAACCCTTACTACGATTATCCTAGCATCGCTTGCAATGGTTGAACAAATACCTGCAACATGTGTACCATGTAGACTAGTCGTTGAGATAGGTATATATGTATTACCAGCTATTGCATTATTTATATCTTCATTATTATATAATGTTCCTTCTTTAAAACCTGCTGGAGGATTTCCTTGTATAGACTGGTCCCAATAGTATAATATTTTGGACTTTCCTTCACTATCTCTAAACACAGGCAAAGTATAATCTATACCTGAATCAATTATACCAATTATAGTTCCTTTTCCAGTTAATCCTGTTCTATTTTTAAAACCTGTTATCCCTGTGCTTGAAAAACTTTGTATGTCTTGAGTTTGTAATATAAAAGGTTTTTCTATAAACTCTATTTCTGGATAAGTCAGTAATCTATTTATATCTTCTTCATCACTTGATGTTATTATCGCATAGGAAGCATTAAGTATTTCTACTGAAACACCTAATTCTTGCTCTAATCTTAATATATCTCCATTGTATTTTACGATTAATTCATAATTTATTATAATCACCTCAATTTCTAAAATTATTATTAATGTATATGTTTTTTGTAAGTCTAAAATGTATTAGACTACATAATTTTTAAATTTCAATTATACAATTTATAATATAAAAAATGATGGTACATTTTTTATATAATTTGTACCATCATTTTTTATATTATTTCGCGACCATTAAATTTTTCAATGATTTTTCCAATCCTTTTACAGTTAATGGATACATATTAAACTCACTTTGTATTAACCTTTGAGTCTGATACCAATAACTGATTGAATCCCACCCATCTCTCAGTTCCGGATTTAGCCACACAATTTTACTATACTTTCTTTTGAATCTTTTAAGCCACTCTATTCCAGGTGTATCGTTATATGGACCTCGATAATTACCACCAATATGAAGTAACTCAGAAGGTGCCATAGACGCATCACCCACGATTATAACTTTATAGTTTTTATCTATGTTTTGTAATATCCATTCAGTATCAATAGACTTACTTAACCAACATTCTGGTGTAGTAAATAATCTATCATAAAAACAGTTATGAAAATAGCATACTTTTACATCTTTAAAGTGATTTGATTTACTTACAGACTGAAATAATGTATTACATAAAGTACTATATCCTCTCATTGAACCCCCTGAATCTATAAGCAACAAAAGCTTCACTGTATTTTTTCTTGGTTTTTCGAAAAACAGTTTTAAATACCCTGCATTATTACAAGTCTCTTCAATGGTTTTATCTAAATCAAGCTCTGTTTTTGGAGCATCTATTCTAGTAGAAAATTGACGAAGCCTTTTTAATGCAACTTGAAATTGACGCATATTTAAAACTTCATCATCTCTAAAATCCCTATACTTTCTTTCTCCTGCAACTTCGAGAACAGCTCTTCCATAGGTGGAAGTTCCGCCTATGCGTATACCAGTTTGACCTTTGCCTGAATGACCTAATTCAGAAGTACCCCCTGTTCCTATCCAGTAATTCCCTCCATTATGTGGAGAATCTTGTTCTTTTATACGTTCCTCTAATTTAGCTCTCAATTCATCAAGGTTTATGTTGGGATTTTGCTCTAATCTTTCAAATCCTTCTAAATCTACATTTGGATTTTTAAGCCAGTTCATAATCTCTTCTGGAATTTCCTCTTTGTGTTCTATACCTTTAAAGTACTCCAAAAACACTGCATCAAATTTATCAAAATTACTTTCACTTTTTATTAAAATCATCCTACAAAGATAGTAAAAATTCGAAAAATTTGAATGACAAAGCCCTTTGTCTAGTGCTTCAATTAGAGTCATCCACTCATTTAAAGATATATCTAGGCCTCTTGCTCTCAATAAATAAAAAAATTTAATAAACATAATTATTCAGCTCCTATTGACTACAAACGTTTTTGCATAGATTCAATATCCTCGTTATTTTTAAGCAGTATCCCTGCAAAAGGAACTTCTTTTTCTATTTTTTCAATTGGAATTCCACTCAAAGTCAATGCTTGTATCCAGTCTATTAACTCTGATGTACTAGGCTTCTTTTGTATCTCTCTTAAACTTCTAATCCAATAAAAAGTAGTCATTACTTGTTCCAATAAATGTTCTTCAACTTTATCAAAATGTACTTTTACTATCTCCTCCATCATATCTCTATCAGGAAATTCTATATAATGAAATATACATCTTCTTAAAAAAGCATCTGGAAGCTCTTTTTCTGCATTCGAAGTTATAATCACTATAGGTCTTTGTTTTGCTGTTACAGTTTCTTTTGTTTCATTTATATAAAACTCCATTTTATCTAATTCCCAAAGTAAGTCGTTTGGAAACTCTAAGTCTGCCTTGTCTATTTCATCTATCAAAAGAATTACTTGTTGTTCTGAACTAAATGCTTCTCCTAATTTACCATATTTTATGTACTTACCAATATCATCTACTCCTTCACCTCCAAATTGGCTATCATAAAGTCTTTGAACAGTATCATATACATAAAGACCATCCTGTGCTTTTGTAGTTGATTTTATGTTCCAAATTACTAAATCTTTTTGCAGTTGATTTGAAATTGCTTGTGCAAGCATAGTTTTTCCTGTTCCAGGTTCTCCTTTAATTAAAAGTGGTTTTTCAAGTGCTATAGCAACATTAACTGATGCCATTAATTCTGGTGATACTACATAATCACTGCTTCCTTTAAAATTACCCATTTCTTTTTTTATCATAGGTTCTACTCCTTTTAAACAATAAATTTTCTAAATGTATATGACTATTATATTACTATTTTTGATATAAAGTGGTAATATAACACATTTGTATATCATTACTCTAAAATTCTATATCTAAATAAAATTACCTCTAAAATATTTAAATTTTATCTTTATTTGTCATAATTAAATGAAATATATATTTTTTAATAAGTACAAGATATATTATCTTATAAAAATGTCAGTCATAAAAAGCGATGATTTAATCAAATCACCGCTTTTCATAAATTTGAGTTATAGCTAAATATAGAACAATTAACTTTTAGATTTGGGATATCAATATAAAGTTCTGTATATATTTACTATTTCTTCTTTATTAAGTTTAATATAACTTTGATTTAGCAACCTTTGTTGACTATCTAGTACACTGTCTGCAAAACTATTTATCTCATACTCTTTCATTCCATATTCTCTTAAACTTTTTCTTGTAATAATTTTATTAAGTAGTTCTTCCATTTTTTCATATACCTCTGATACTTTACAACTCATTATTTCACTCAAAAGCATATTTATTTTTGCTAATTTACCATCTGGTGATAATCTATTATATGCT
Source organism: Clostridioides sp. ES-S-0010-02 (assembly GCA_020641055.1). Taxonomy (NCBI): domain Bacteria; kingdom Bacillati; phylum Bacillota; class Clostridia; order Peptostreptococcales; family Peptostreptococcaceae; genus Clostridioides; species Clostridioides sp. ES-S-0010-02. Next base: position 1,831,140 of record CP067345.1, on the reverse strand, counting down.
TTAAATACTTCTATAAAAAATTGATAATTAGCTTCACCATGAGTAACATGATAAACTCCACTTAATGGGTATGAAAGTGCATGTACTGCTCCTGTACCAGCATTTCCAAAAGCAATACCAGCTAAATCACTTGCAATCAAAAAATCTTCTATAATATCAAATCTATAATCTTTTCCATTTAGTACAATTTGCTGAAATCCATTTAAAATCATCTCTATAGCTTTGGTACTAAAAATTTCTGTATAAATACTCGCCTTTGGAGATACAAAAGATTCTATAGCATGTATTAAAGCGTCGATTGCACTTGTAGCAAAAAATGAATATGGAAGCTCTAATAATAACTCTGGAATTAAAACTGCATAATCTGGAAATAATTCATCTACAGCTAATCCAAACTTCGTATTCATCTCTGTTATTTCTGCAATTGAAATATTTGACACCTCTGAACCTGCTCCACAAGTTGTAGGAACAGCTATTAATTCTCTTATTTTTTCTAAAGGAACCTTTTTTTGAAATAAATCACTTGATTTATTTCCATCTTTCAGTACTAACAACTTTGCCATATCAATAACTGCTCCCCCACCAATAGCAATAATTCTTGTACAATTAGTTTTTGAAAAATCATCCAATAATTTATCCATCATTATATCATTAGGTTCACCAGTTCCATACTTACTTTTATATTCTACATGTGCATCCAAACCAAGGCTTTTAAAATATGTATCATATGCACTTTTACTTGTCAATATAAAATCTGATTTACAAATTTTGAATTCTTCTATAAATTCCTTTGAATTTTTAAATTTATGAACTTGTGTTTTTTGCTGAAATAACTTCATGACATCCTCTTTTCTTCAACTTATGACTTGATGTTTTATTTTATATAATCTGTAATATAATTATAAAATTTTTATTTTTTATATGCAAGTTTTACCATAAGTAATTTATATTTTAAAATATCTTAATACAGGTCCAATAGTATATAAAATAAAATTAATTCATTATAAAAATAATCTAATTTTAAAATAATTGAACAAAATTAAAATCTAAAGTATAATAAAATAAAAATTTCACTAATCTTACTGAAAAATACTGTACAATTAACCTGTATTTCCTCAATAAGAAAAATGTTTGGAGGTAATTTTATTAATTATATAATTATGTCAAATAATCATATTTCTTCGTTTACAAATTCTATTCAATCAAATAAGCATAAACATTGGATGTTACAATTGTTTATAGGAATTGAAGACAGTTTAAATATAACTATAGATGGCAATGATATAGAAGGTAAATGTATTATTGTAGATAGTAATATAGAACATTGTTTTTCAACAGGAGAAAAAATATGTTTTACTATGTTAATTGAGCCAACATCATCACTTGCATTAAGCTTTAAGTCAAAATATATTGACAAAATTAAAGGTTATGGAATTATAGATATTCATAATAATAAACATACACAAAAAGAATATATTAATTTTTTCAAAAATCATGATGAAAAAAGTTATTTAAATTTTACAAATTCTATGTTCGAATATCTTAATGTTACTCAAGACAATTACACAGTAGTTGATAAAAGAATTCATAAAATAATGCAAAGACTTAATGAGTGTGACTGTCATGACCATTCTATAAAAAATATTTCTAATATGGTCTTTCTTTCGCCAAGTAGACTGTCCCATATATTCAAAGAACAAACAGGAATGCCATTAAAAAGTTATATTCTCCTACATAAAATTCAAAAAGCATATTTTTTACTTTTATCTGGTAAATACTCTATAACCGATGCTGCTATGATGTCAGGTTTTGACAGCGCTTCACATCTAGCATATACCAATAAATGTATGACTGGTATGAATATTTCTGGTATATTAAAAAACAGCAAGTTTTTGAAAGTTTCAAATTACTCTAAGATATAAAATATAATTACACTAAATAAAGGAGATTTATATTTTATGAAAAGACATTTATCAGAAAGTACATTATTAGACTTTAATTCAAAAAATGTTCAAGAGCTTATTAGCGAAAAGAAATGGAATCAATTAGATAATTTTAATAAAATCAAACAAATTTATAATTTTGTTAGAGATGACATCAAGTTTGGTTTTAATGAAAGTGACAATATATCTGCAAGTAAAATACTAAAAGATGGATATGGACAATGCAATACAAAGACTATACTTGCTATGGCACTTTTAAAAGGAGTTGGCATTCCATGTAGGATTCATGGTTTTACTCTAGATAAAAGAGTTCAATTAGAGCTCTTAGGAGTTCTTTACAAGATTACTCCTACAGAAATCATTCACACATGGATAGAAGTATACTATGAAAAACAATGGTATCAATTAGAAGGTCTTATTTTAGATAAAAATTATCTTACAAGTATTCAGCAAAAATACAATGACTGTCAAGGCTTATTTTTGGGATGGGGCATTGCCACTAAGGATTTGCAAAATCCTCAAATATCTTGGAATCTAAATAATACATTTATTCAAAAAGAGGGAATAATTGATGATTTGGGAACCTTTGATACTCCAGATGATTTTTTCAATCAATATAACCAAAAAATAGGATGGTGTAAAAATCTTTTATACAAATATATTGGAAGGCACTATATAAATAGAAATGTACAGAGAATTAGAAACAAATTATAACTGTTTCTATTTGCAATATGCAAATTTGAGAAGATAAAAACACTATTTAGAGAAAACTTGCAAAATATTGTACACTTGTCAAATTTAATATTAATCACACTATATTAATACTACTTTTTATTGTATAATAAGCTATAAATATTAACTTGATTTTAAATTTAAGTAAATATAAACTTAATAAATATAAGAAAGGTTGTGTTGTTTTGCAAGATAAAAAAATTCATTTAAATATTATACTTACTGTAGTTATTTCATATATTTTGATTAAAGTTATTGATAATTACAAATATTTTTTTGGAGTAATAAGTTTACTGATGTCACTACTAACTCCATTTATAATAGCCTTTGTATTAGCATATGTATTTAATCCATTAGTAAAGTTTTTAGAAAATAAACTTAATTTTAAAAGGATATATTCTTTGCTTCTTACTTATGGTGTATTAATAGTTATATTAATATCTTTTATACTATTTACAGTTCCATCCATAGTAAACAGTTTGGCTGATTTGGTAACTCAAGTTCCTATGTATATAGACAAGACAGAACAATTTTTATTTGATTTAGGAAAAAGCTTACAATCAGTAGACCCTAATACATTAAAAGAATATGGTGATAAAATTATGAGCGTAATGCCCAAGTTTAGTAACTTGCTTATTGGTTCACTTGGAGGAATCTTTAGTACTACCTTCTCTGTTGGAAAATTTATAGTACAACTTGTTTTAGGTTTTATAATTTGTTTCTATATATTATTAGAAAAAGAAAGATTCTTAGAATTTACAAAGAAAATTGTTTATATTTCTTTAGGTAAAAAATATGGAGACTTTATAATAGAATTGTGTCAAAGCTTAAATTTAAATATTGGTAAATACTTTACAGGCAAAATTTTAGATTCATTTGTAGTTGGAGTACTTTCTGGAATTGGTCTATACTTTTTAAAGTCTGAATATGCCCTATTGTTTGGTACATTAATGGGTATTATGAATATGGTTCCATATTTTGGCCCAGTAATAGGTATGGCACCAGTTGTAGTAATCAACTTATTCTACAATCCGACAACTGCATTAACTTGTTTAATTTACTTAATAATAATTCAACAAGTAGAAGTTGCATTTATAGAACCAAAAATTGTAGGTGGACAGCTAGGGCTTAGCCCATTCTTTACAATACTAGCAGTTACTATTGGTGGAGGATTTTTTGGTATACCTGGTATGATTCTATCTGCTCCTGTTATGGGTGTAATAAAAATATACTTTTGTGAATTTGTTAATCGTAGACATGATAAAATACAAATGGAATAAAAATACAATTTAATTACGATTTTGTAATCAAAGGTTACAGCTGTGTAACTGTAATATTATCCTCTTTAATGGTAATATTTAATTATAGAAAACATATAATATTATTAAGAAATGAATCTTATATAATTAATTACGAAAGAGGGTTTTAGTATGAAAAAAGCACTTATATCTTTATTAGTTTTATCTTGTTTATTATTAACTGCACCAGTAAATGAATCTTCTTATGCTGATTCTCAAAAGAATGTTCCTGTAAGTCAAAGTACTAAATTGACTCAAGAGCAAGCCAAAGAACTTTTAGTAAAATACAACAATAAAGTTGATTACATATATCAAGGAAATGCTAGCGATTTTGAAGCATTAAAAGCTAAAAATCTTAATGGATATGTATTTTTACCAGATGCAGATGGTGACATTGGTTATTTTGTAAATGAAAATACTTCTGAGATATATTACTTCCATCCAAGTGGATACCTTGAATTGGTTAATCAACAACAAAATAATAAATAAAATAATTAACTAATATAAAAATGGATGCAAATTGATATAAATTTAGCATCCATTTTATTTTTATTTTAAAGTTGTTTCTTTTTATATATTTAAATATTTTATTAATCCTGTGCTTGCTCTTTTATAAGTTTCTTTATATCTACAGCTGGTTCATCTTCCATTTTTATAACTTTGCCTTCCCATGTTCTAAGCATAACATAATCTGTTCCTTTTGATACAAGGTATTGTGGAAGTAATGGAGTCTTACCGCCTCCTTTTGGAGCATTAACTATATATGTTGGTATTGCCATTCCTGATGTATATCCTCTTAGATATTCCATTATTTCAAGACCATCATCTACTGATGTATTAAAATGTTTTGTTCCTTTTACATGTTTGCTTTGGAATATATAGTATGGTTTTACTCTTATTTTAAGTAATTCTTGATTTAAACATCTCATTACAAATTTATCATTATTTATACCATTTAATAACACGGCTTGATTTCCTAATGGTATACCTGCATTTGCTAATTTTTCACAAGCCTCTTTAGATTCTTTAGTTATTTCCATCGGATGATTAAAATGTGTATTTATATATATAGGATGATATTTTTTTAGCATATTACAAAAATCATCTGTAACTCTTTGTGGCATGGTAACAAGAGTTCTAGTTCCTAATCTAACATAATCAACATGTGGTATTTCTTTAAGTTGGCTAAGAATCCATTCCAAATAATCATCTTTTAATGTAAGAGCATCTCCACCAGTTACTAATACATCTCTTATTTCTTCATTTTCTCTAATATAGTCTATAGATTCTTGTATAACAGCTTTCGACTTATGAGAATCTTGTTGACCAATATTTCTTCTTCTTTGGCAATGTCTACAATACATAGCACATTCATTTGTTACATTTATTATTAATCTATCTGGATATCTTCTAGTTATACATCCTGCTGGATTTGTATACTCTTCTCCCATTGGGTCTAAATCATCTTGTTCATCTTCCAATTCTATATGTGTCGGTATAGAAAGTAATTTTATAGGGTCACATATATCATTTGGGTCTATCAAGCTCAAATAATATGGAGATATTGCCCATCTAAATTGAGTACCAACTTCTTTTATATATTCTTTTTCTTTTTTAGTTAGATTGATAATCTTTGATAAAGTATCTACATCTGTGATTCTATTTGATAATTGCCATTTGTAATTATTCCAGTCTTCTTCTGTTCCATTTAATATGCTTAATATGTTTTGTTTTCGTTTATTTATCTCTTCTTCTTTTTCAAGACCTCTGTTAATTGTTTTCCTAGCCTGAATATAATCATCAATTTTTGATTTTAGTTCAGCAGCTCTCTCTAAGGATATTCTAGTTTGTTCATTCATAATTTTTAGCTACCAAAATTAATTAATTTCCATTATTGATAGCATCCTCCTTTCTGATGTGTTTATATCATTCTGATAGGCAAATTTAATTTTGCCATATAGATTTTATAACATATGAAATTGATTTTATTTTTGCATTTTTTCTGTTATTTTATACATTTGTGAATATTTTCCCACTATAGTCAATAAATTACAATTTATTATGCATTTTTTTTAACAAATGATTAATTATTTCTATTTTTAAGAATTATTTTACCATAAAACGATTATATTTTCAAGATGATTAAAGTTAAAATTTTAATAGAAAGTAAAGTATTTCATTAAATAATAAAAGCGGAGGTTTATTATAATAAATTTCTCCGCATTTTTATTTATTTAATTAAATTATACTCAGATAAAATCTTATTAGTAGCTTCATTTCTTTTTATAATCTCATCTTTTCTTTCTTCAATAATTATGATATTATACTTTTTTGCTATCTCTGCTATTTTCTTACATGATAAGTTAGACATAGAATGCGTTGTTGGATTATGATAATCTGGTATGATATATATGCCTTTTATGTTTTCATTTTTACAATAATTTTCACACTAAAAATTTAACACCAGTATGTTTCAATAAAATAGAAAGGATAGTATGATTACTCCCATACTATCCTCTTCTTATAATGATTTGATTTATTAATAAATCATAAATCTAACACTTCTAAATTTTTGTATAAATTTATCTTACATTTATAACATCACTATTTTTAGAATTTTGTCCATTGTAATTTGCCACTACATATATATCTAAATTTAAATCTCCTTCAGGGATACTTATAGTATGTTCATTCCCTTTTATATCACTTTGATACAAAGTAAACTCACCATCTCCATTAGTATTATTTTTTATATATATACTATAGGTACATTCTTTATGAGATACACTGCTCCAGTTAACTCTAATAACATTGTTATCTCTGTCAACATTAGCGGATATATTTTCAACCTTCATGTTTTGTATGTTATCATTATTATCTGAGTTGCCATTACCATTCATATTAGTAATGTTTATTATATTACTTGGCTTGGTTGTATCTGAGTCTTTCTTACCTAGAACATAAATATCATAATCTATACTCTGATTATCTTTTACATCAATTTCTATAGTAGCATATACTTTTTGTGATTTTCCTAAATCACTTTCATTTACAGTTATAGATTTGATTTTCTTAAATGATTCTTCTGACAACTTGTCTTTAAGATATATATCATAGTCAAAAACATCTTTCATATAATCCCATTCAAGTTTAATAATAACTTTGTTATTTACTATTTTATGTGAACCTACTAAATTCTGTATATAATCATTAGTTATAGTTTCTTTGACTACTGTTACAGTTATTATTTTAGACTTATCTCCACAAGTTATCCTTACTCTTTCTTTACCTTCTCTAAGACCTACTACACTTCCATCACCGCTTAGACTTATAGCTCTTTCCACAGGTAATTTTGAATCGGCCAACTCATAGTGTATTTTTGGTGGTTCTAAACCTGGTGGAGAAGTTATTATATCTGGTTTTAATTTCTCATTTTGGTCAACTTCTATTTTTACATCATTCATATTTATTTCGGCAACTCTAGCTTGAATTCTAAAGGTTCTCTCTACTTCTTTATTTCCACACTTAGCATATATTGTGGCTTTTCCAACTCCAACTGCACTTACTGTATTTCCTTTAATTTTTAGCACATCATCATTACTACTCTTATAGATAGGTTTATATGACTTTTTAAATTTGTCATAATCAACCTCTATTGTACTTTCTATAGTAGCACTATCACCAACATGTTTTAAATCCCCATTAATCTCCATATCTAGTGATTCTACTTCTGGGTCTACTACCTTTATAGTAGCCTTTTTCAACACTCTTGAATTCTTCATAATACCCACAGAAGAATACCCAACCTTTAATGCTGTCATCTTATTTCCATCTATTTTTAAAGTCCCTGAATTATCCAACACATTAAACCAAATATTTGGGTCTTTAGCATATGAAGGAACCTTGATATATTCGCCAGTAGACAAAGTAACTGTTTCATTTAGTTTTACTACATATTTATCTAAATCTTTAACATATTCCCCATCTACAATTTCGATTTCCACTCCCTTTACCATTGGTCTAAGTATTCCAAATTTAAAAAGGTAGTACTGCGCAACAAGCAATATAGGAATAGATATAATTATGGCAATTTTTCTGTATTTCTTATTTTCTACAAATCTCATCTATCCACTTCCTTTAGCCTAATATATAATCATTTGTTTTGTAAGCAATCTACCTAAGTTAAATATTGGGATAAACTGGAAAAGTATTATATTTCAGAATATCCCTATACTAATTATAAACCATAAATTTAAAATTTAAAACTAAAATTAGTGTTAATTTCTTACTATTACAGTAGTCTAATTTTAGTGAAATAACATTTGTCTTGTCAGCTAAAAAGTTATATAATTAATTAAAAAGAAATTATATTTGTATTATATGAGGAGGATTTTAAATTGGAAATCAATTGCAAAAAAAGAAATTTTAAATCGTTTGCTAAGAGCAAAAACATTGAAATTTCTGTTCAAAGGTATCTTATTGATGCATTAAGTTATATGGCACTAGGCCTTTTTTCTTCCCTTTTAATTGGAACAATTTTTAACACATTAGGAGATAACTTTAACATATCTCTTTTTACTGAAGTTATAAGCCCACTTGCTAAGCAAGTTACAGGCCCAGCTATAGCAGTGGCTATTGCGTATGGACTTCAAGCGCCTCCACTTGTGCTATTTTCTTGTGCACTTGTTGGAGCTTGTGGTAATGAACTAGGAGGACCTGTGGGTGCATTTGTCGCTACACTTTTTGCAGTAGAAATTGGAAAATTAGTTTCAAAGGAAACAAAGGTAGACATATTAGTTACACCTGCTGTAACAATACTAATAGGAGTACTTGTGGCAGAACTTATTGGACCAGCAGTTTCTGCATTTATGACTTCATTTGGAAACATAATAATGCAAGCAACCACTATGCAACCTATAATAATGGGAGCTCTTGTCTCTGCACTTGTTGGAATAGCTCTTACACTACCCATAAGTAGTGCAGCTATTTGTATGATGTTAAGTTTGGGAGGGCTTGCTGGTGGAGCAGCAACTGTTGGTTGTTGTTGCCAAATGATAGGTTTTGCTGTTATGAGTTTTAGAGAAAATGGAGTAGGAGGTCTTGTAGCTCAAGGACTTGGTACATCCATGCTCCAAGTTCCCAATATAATAAAAAACTGGAAAATTTGGATACCACCTACAATAGCTTCAATAATACTTGGGCCATTGTCTACAACAATATTTAAAATGGAAAATATACCTATTGGCTCTGGTATGGGAACTTGTGGATTAGTTGGACAATTTGGAACAGTAACTGCCATGCAAAGTGCTGGAAAAGGTGGAATAACTATGTGGATTGGTATACTTTTACTTAACTTTGTACTTCCTGCTATTGTAACTCTAATAATATCAGAATTTATGAGAAAAAAAGGTATGATAAAACCAGGAGATTTAAAATTAGATGTATAAATAAAAAAACTACTCCTTACTTTTTTATAAGTAATAAGGAGTAGTTTTTTTTATGAAAATTCCAACATTTTTTTCAGTAACCAATCCATAGAACCTTTAACTTCATTCCAAAGTACTATATTTTCATCATAGTAATAGACAGCTTCTCCCTTTTCTTCCGCTGTAACAAACTCTCTACCAAAGGCATTTCGCCAATCTATTAAATATAATCCAATATATTTATTTTTATTTTTAGCACTTTTAATAGCATCACTTGCTAAAAACATATTTTTATTTTTAAAATAATAAAGAGCTTTGCTATACATCCATGTAGCAGAATTTTCTTCTTTATACATTTCAAATAAATTATTTATTGCTATTCTATCATTTAACCTAATTAATACATTGAGTAATTTATACCTTATTCCTTGCTCATCATCAGGATTGATTTCTATTAAATACTCTAATACCTTTCTAGCTTCCTTTAAATTATCAATACTCTCTAACTTCCTAGCAAGAGACTCAAGTGCTACCATATAAGCTCTAGTAGATACACCTTTCCAAAATCCAAGTTGTCTATCTTCCTTAGTAATCATGCTTTTTCCAATGTTTACAGCTTCTTCCATATACCTAATTGACTCAATATGATTTTTAGCTTCTTGTGATAGTTTAATATATCTTTTATAAAGTATTTTTTTCTTTTCTAACTCTAAATCTATGGCTTTGGATTTAGAGTTACTCTCTCTTACCCAAAACTCAATATTAGAGATAGCAATAGTATCTTGATTTAAGAAATCAATATTACAAACGTCTTTTATCAATGATGATTTATTGTTTATAGTGTTTAAAGAAACACCTATTTTTTTTGAAAATTCCTTTTTGGTTATATGTAATGGATGCTTCTTATTATATAAGAGATTTTGCTCCAAAACTATGTTTAGTATAGCTGAAGACCATATATCAGCTCTAGAAGAATGAATTATCTCTTTATTATTATCTAAAATGTCTTGCAAGATTTTAAAACTTATATCTTTATATTCTTGATTTAGATTGGAGTTGCAAAATCTATTTATCTTGTCTTTAATTTCTTCTATCTTGCTTGTCATGACTCCTCCTCCATATTTTACACATATAAGACTACTGCTACAAATTCAAGTTCTTCTTCTCCTATATTCTCTATAGAATGTTCTTCACCATCAGCAGTGTATATTACATCACCCTCATTTACTTCTACAAATTCCCCATTATCAAAAACTTTACCTTTTCCCTTTAATATATAATATACCTCAAAATCAGTTGTATGGTCATGCACACCAATTGAACTTCCTACTGGTAAAGTTATTCTTTTAAATAATCTTCCTTTTCCTTTAAGCTCATCAATTTGTAATATATTTTCAAGCTTAACTTTTCCAACCCCACCAGTTAAATTTTCTTTTACTTCTACTTGTAATTCAGATTTCTTTCTTATCATAGCTCATCCCACCTGCCAAACAATCAATCTAACTACTAAATTGGCATATCCTTTCCATAATATGTTGTATTTTAATATAATAATAACATATATTCTTGTAAAAAAATATTACTGAATCTATAAAATAATACTATTTTTATAGATTATTAACACTTTGTTTTCTTATGCCATAAGTTGACGTCTTTATAAAAAAAACATATACTCATATAGTGTGGAAAAATTTTGTTAAATTATTGGTCTGGAGGTTCTCAACATATGTCAATTTTAAAAACTCAAGAAAAGCTTAAACAGCCTAAGGATTTATATTTTTGTTGTTCAATATTTACATTTGTAGGACTTGCATACTATGGTATGAAATTAGTGCTATTGTTATTTCTAGCTGAGCAAGTATCTAAAGGTGGTTTGGGATTAACACCAGCAGAATCTGCATCAATGCTTGCATCTTTTTTAGCATGGACTTATTTTTCTCCAGTTATTGGTGGATGGGTTAGTGATAGATTTTTAGGTCCGAAAAATTGTATTATGCTTGGAATGATAATGGTTTCAATTGGCTACTTTTTAGGATATCTGGCAAATAGCAAAATGGATGTAAACATCATGATATTCTTGTCTGGATTAGGAATAGGTTTTTATAAGGGAAACTTGCATACCTTAGTTGGAAACTTATATACTAATGATGACCCAAGAAAGGATGGCGCTTTTTCTATTACATATATGGCTACTAATCTGGGAACATTATTTGGTCCTTTAATCTGTGGTTTGGTCGCTAATGAATGGTTCGCTATGAAAAATGGTACTTCTATAAATATGTATGGTTACAGATATGTATTTTTATTTGCTTCAATTACTGTTTTAATAGGCTTATTATTCTTTATATTTGGTCACAAAAGATTTTATAAATCTTCAAGTAATGAATTTAGTAGTCAAAAAGAAACTATAAAGAAATCATTAGAATATAAAAAATTACTTGCTTCAAAACCATTAACTACAGTTGAGAAAAAAAGAATAATAGTAATATTAATATTAGCTTTTTTTACAGTATTTTTTTGGATAGCATATAATCAAGCTTCTATGTCTATAGCTTTGTATACAAAAGAACACATAAATCTGACTGTTGGTAATTTTCAAATACCAACCTCATGGATAGATTCATATAATGGTCTTCTATGTGTCATCCTTGGCCCTATATCTGCTCTAGTCTGGGTAAAATTATCTCAGACTAAAAAAGGCGATTTAAGTGTACCTTCAAAAATGAGTCTAGGGTTTATACTATTAGCTATAGCATTTTTATTCATGATAGTCGCAGTTATACAAACAGGAACTAACCCTAATTCAATTCAGAAAGCAAGTGTATTTTGGGTAATTGGATTTTTAACATTCCAAAGTATAGGAGAGATTTGTTTTTCTCCAGTTGGATATGGTATGGTAAATAAACTTTCACCAGAAAAATATATTTCATTCTTAATGGGTGTTTGGTTCTTAGGTAAATTTGCAGCAAATAAATTATCTGGTTATACACAGGCTATTATAGACCACCTTGGTATGTTACAAGTATTTATAGTAATCCCTTCATTTTTATTGCTATTTGGAATTATATTACTTATAATGAATAAAAAACTTGTAGAATTATCAAAGTAAAAACTATGTTTAAGTTTAATAGATAATATATCAAAAATCGAGGCATTAAAATGCCTCGATTTATTTATAGTATTCAATTACAAAACTATATAGCTCTAGTATAAACTTTTAACCATTCTCTTTCTTCACCAGTTAGGAAAGGAGATATCTTATCATAAACTAATTTATGATACCAGTTTAAATAATCTTTTTCATCTTGATTCATTAATTCTGGAACTATACCATCTAAATCAATAGGAGCTAATGTAACAACTTCAAATTCCATAAATTGACCATAAAAATTCTTTTCAGCTTTTCTAACTACTATTTCATTTTCTGTTCTTATACCATGAGAACCTTCTATATATATACCTGGTTCATTAGTAGTTACCATTCCTTCTTCAAGAACTGCACTATCAAATCTTTCAGGAACTACTCTCCATCTAAATCCATTTGGAGCTTCATGAACATTTAATACAAATCCTATACCATGTCCAGTTCCACATTGATAATCTATTCCCATATTCCACATACAACTTCTAGATAATATATCTAGGTTGTATCCTCTACAACCATGTAAGAATTTAACCTTAGAAAGATTTATCATACCTCTTGCTACAGAAGTGAAATGTAATTTTAATTCATCACTTATAGGTCCTAATACTGTAGTTCTAGTTATATCAGTAGTTCCATCATAATATTGTCCACCTGAATCTACTAAGAATAAACCTTCAGCTTCCAACTTATAGTTTGATTCTGGAGTTGCACTATAGTGCATCATAGCAGCATGCTCTTTATATGCAGCAATTGTATTGAAACTTGGTTCAAAGAATCCTTCTTGTTCTCTTCTTAGTCCCTCTAATTTTTCAGTAGCACTTATTTCAGTTATTTCTATCTTACCTACATTATTCTTTAACCAGTACATAAATTTAGTGAAAGCTACACCATCTTTAACATGTGAATTTCTTATGTTCTCTAATTCTACCTCATTTTTTTGGGCCTTAAAGAACATTACTGGATTAAACTCATCAACTTTTTCAACTCCACAAGGTATATTATTGTAAATTGCATAGTTAATCTTAGTTCCATCAACTAAAACTTTTTCATCTTTATCTATATGTTTTACAAAATCATATACATCATTATATGGTTTTATTTTTACATTTTCTTTAGCCAATTCATTTAATATCTCTTCATTTAATTTACTTTCATCAACAAATAAATAAACTTCTTTTAAAGTTATCACTGCATAAGAAAGTACAACTGGATTGTATTTAACATCTCCACCTCTTATATTAAATAACCATGCTATGTCATCAAGAGTTGTTATTACATGAGTAGAAGTACCTTTTTCACTCATTTTTTCTCTCAATCTAGCTAACTTTGAACTAAAACTTTCTCCACAGTATTTAACATCTAATAAAAATGCTTTACTATCTGATAAAGCTGGTCTATCTGACCATATGCTATCTATTAAATCATATTGGTATTCTACTTTTATACCTTTTTTAGATAATTTTTCAGCTAATGTAGCTCCTTCTTTAGCACATATAACTTTACCATCAAAACCTAAAGTTCCACCTTCTGGAATATTTGTATATAAATATTCATCAGTAGTTGGGCAACCTTCTTGTCCCATTTTAAATAATTTTATTGTACTTCCTTCTAATTGAGATTCTGCTTGTATAAAGTATCTTCCATCTGTCCATAATCCAGCTTCATCTTTAGTCACAATAACTGTTCCAGCTGAACCATTGAATCCTGATATAAATTCTCTTGATTTGAAGTAATCTCCTACATATTCACTTTGATGATTGTCAGAAGACGGAATCATATAAGCATCAATATTTTTTTCTTCCATAAGTCTTCTTAATTCATTTACTCTGTCTTTTATATTCACAACAAGACCTCCTCAAAATAATAGTTTGAATAACTAAATATATAAGTATGTAAAGTTTATTACATAAATTTTCCTTTTATATAATTTATATAAATCTTATACACTCTAATTATCACAATTATAATTTTAATTACAATATCTATCTATGTAAAGCTTTTTTTCATAATTAAAGAGGAAATTACGTTTGATTTTATATTCAAATGTAATTTCCTTTATTTTCACTAATTAAGTGTGGATTATTTTGTTTCTGTTAACAAATCCATTGCCATTAATTTTGTCAATATATTTCTTAATCCAAGTAATATTAAACCAAAGATTATTAAGACTCCTGCTATTCCTCCAAAGATTTGCAAAAAACCTAATGTAGCTGTAAATCCAGCAATTTTTCCTGATAACAAACTAGCAAAAAAACTTGTCAGATACCATGCACCCATAGATAATGTAGCATATTTAGCTGGAGCTAATTTATTAAACATTGCAAGACCTATAGGAGACAAAAATAACTCCCCTACAGTTGTAAATATATAGGTTACTACTATAAAAAGTATGCTAGCCTTTATTGTCCCATCTGAACCATTGGCTAATGTGGCCAATACCATAACTATAAAACCAAGACCCATTATTATCATTCCCAACCCCATTTTAACTGGAATAGAAAAGTCGCCTCTTTTAGTATTAGATAATTTAACCCACAAAGCAGCTAATACAGGGCATAAAGCTACACATAATATAGCATTTAACGATGTAAGCCATGCCACTGGCATTTCAAATCCAAATAGAGTTCTATTTACATTGTCTCTTACATAAATCATAAATGAACTTTGTGTTTGATAGTATGCTGTCCAAAATAAAACTACAAATAAGAATAATACAACCATTGCTATGATTCTATTTTTCTCTAATTTAGTAAGTGGTCCATACTCAATTTTTTCACCTTTATTTCCCTTAGTAACTGGATGTTTTCCAACTTCTTTTAGTAGCTTTGGCGCAAAAAGTGTAAATATAATCATACCAAGCATCATACCTATACCACAAACTAAGAATGCCATCTTATATCCATAAGACACTATATCTCCGTTTACTCCTCTTACTGCAAATACATTATCAGAAAGCAGTCCACATATGATTGGAGCTATGAATGCACCTACATTTACTGCCATATAGAATAAACTATATGCTGCGTCTTTTCTTGATACCTCGGTTTTAGGATATATATCACCAACTATATTGGAACAACTTGATTTAAAAAAACCATTTCCTAAAATGATTATTGATAGACCTACCCAAACCATATTAATAGATGTAGATGATGCAAACAAAACAAAGTCACCTATTGCTATTAAAAGTGCACCTATAGATATACATTTTTGTTGACCTAAAACTTTATCTGCCAACCAGCCACCAATTAATGGTGTAAGATATATAAGACCTGTAAACAAACCAAACATTGAAGTTGCTTCTTGAGTAGAAAGTCCTAGACCACCTTGAGTTACACTCGCTGTAAAAAATAATACCAACAAAGCTGTTAATCCATAATAACTAAATCTTTCCCATAAAATTGTCATACAAACAAGCCAAAAACTCTTCGGATGACTAGCTTTTTTAGATACGCTTTCAGTATTTGACATAAAAAAACGCCCCCTTATTATTTTTATAGTTAAATTCAGTACTAAGATTAGCTTAATCATTTTAACACATACTTATAATAGCATCTTTTTTTATATTACTCAATAGATTATTGTTAATATTTTCATTTTTTTATTATTATTTTTAAAATTATGAAAAATATTCTTTTTTAAGTATTTTTAAAGAATAACTTTAGTATATATATTTGAATAGTATTTTTTTAGCTTTTAAATTTTTTTATTTATTTTTTTTATATTTTATATAGATTTTCAATGAAATAATTTAAATTCAAAATACGTTTTCATTGTTAATTTATGCATGTTATTTTTTTATAATTTCATTTTTAGGCGAATTAATTTTATGATAAAATAATAAAAGCTGTTTAAGTTCTCTATTTAAGAACAAAAACAGCTTTTAGATATATATATTAATATTTTCTTCTTTTAATAAATTGATTTAATCTATTGCTTTGCTTTCATTTGATATTTATCTGTAATTTTTACATTGTATTTTTCCTTTAAATCATTTATAAGTAAGTTTTGCTTTTCTGATGTTAAAGTACTTACTAAATCTGATTTTACTTCTTCAAATGGTTGATATTTTTCATCTGTTTTCTTAATTATATGGTATCCATAATCACTTTCTACAAGCTTACTAGATATTTCTCCTTTTTTCAAAGCAAATGCAGCTTTTTCAAAAGATTCTACCATTTGACCTTTTCCAAAAAATCCTAAATCTCCACCTGATTCTGCACTACTATCTTCAGAATACTTTTTAGCTAGAGTAGCAAAATCTTCTCCAGCTTCAGCTTTTTTAAGTATTTCTTCTGCTTGTTTTTTAAGTTCAGCTTTTTTACTATCACTGACTTGTTTACCTTTATCATCAACAGTTTTTATTAAAATATGTGAAGCTCTAACTTGTAAATAATTGCTCTTGTTTTTGTCATAATAACTTTGTGCATCTTTATCTGTTACTTTTGATGCTTCATTTAAGTATTTTGATGCTATTAGTTCTTTTTTCATATCGTCTTTTATATATTTCTCAGTCAGGTCAAATTGCTTTAGAAACTCTTCTTTTGTCATTCCCATTGCAGATTCTATGCTAGACATTAGATTATCATATTGAGAATTTAATTCGTCATTAGTTATGCTTATCTTTTCTTTTGCTGCTTCTGAAGATAATATCTCTGATGTAATCATAGTCTCAATCATATTTGATTCATATGAACGTATTTCATCATCACTCATAGTATTTTTTGCATTTAAATAAAATAATGGCTCCATTCTTTTTCTTAACATTTCCCCTGTAATTTTTTTATCCCCAATAGTAGCTACTACTTCATTACTATTATAACGCTTTGAAGTGGCTGGTAATTTTCTTCCAGCTTCTTTTCCAGAGACATAGCCTCCACCCAAGCAAATTGCCCCTACTGCAACAATTGCTACAATTGCTTTAAGCTTTTTACTACTTAATTTTATTTCTCTTTTTTTGATTTTGTTATCAGTATTTTTTTCACCTGACACATCATCTTGTTTAGAACTTACATTTTCTGAATTTTTAATTTCATTCAATGTATTATCTTTTGAATTTTTTTCTTCAGACATTAATATCCTCCTTAAATTTAATTGTACAATACTTCACTTTTATTATTTTACATTAAAATAATATTAAATGTGTGAATCATAAATGAAACTCTCATGAATTTAAAATGAAATTAAATATTTCTTAAACTATATCTTATGAAATTTCTTCCTATTTTTGTATCTCCATACTTTAACATTTGTATAACTTCATTTTTTTCTTTTTGCAAATAAATAGAACATTCTTCTAAAGACTTAAATATCTCTAATACTTCGCCTTTTTTATTTACTAATTCAATCTTTTTCTTTCCACCTCTTTTGATTATAGACTTATATTTTTTAAAATATTCATCATATTCTTCATCAATACACTCAAACTTATAATTCATTTTTATTGTTTCAATCTTATCATTAGTTAAAATTTCATTTCTCCTTTTATCAGAAAGTCTTGTACTAAATATTTTGTCATTAAGAATATTAAATATCTCAGATGGAGATTTACTATTTTCTAGATAGCTCCACTCATTTTTACAGTATTCTTCTACATTTAACACTTTACTTAAATAATTTATAGCTTCTCCAAAGTAATCCATATATCCATATTTTAAATTTTCTCTTATGTAGCCAAGTGGTACCTTAAGATTTTTACTACATTGAATATGAGTATCAAAAGTCTTCTCTTCTTTAGTATATAAGTTTATTGCTTTTATACTTCTTCCTCGTTTTATTTTTATTTCTTTTATGTAAT
This sequence comes from Clostridioides sp. ES-S-0010-02, assembly GCA_020641055.1. Lineage (NCBI taxonomy): Bacteria > Bacillati > Bacillota > Clostridia > Peptostreptococcales > Peptostreptococcaceae > Clostridioides > Clostridioides sp. ES-S-0010-02. Next base: position 1,812,799 of record CP067345.1, on the reverse strand, counting down.
TTAAATCTTCTTCTGTTAAATATTCATTTATACCAATTACTTGTTTTTCTTCAACTTCAGTAGTGTTTGTTACTAAAATATTATTTTCACTTCGCTCAATTTCTTCAAATTTTTTAGAATCTGTTTTTTTACTTTCAAGCGGTATTTCTTCTTTATTTAAGTTGATAGATTCATCAGTAATAAATACTTCATTTTTATCTAATTCTATAGTATTTTTATTAATTAGTATTTCTTCGCTATTTATACTTTTTTCTATTATTTCTATATCATCAATTATTATTTCTACTTTATTTAAAGTTGTATCATCATTATTAACTATTAATTCTTCTTTATCATTGTTGATTATCAATTCTTCTTCAGATAAGACTTTATTTTTTTTATCACATACCACTTCTTCTTTGCGTAACACTTTATCTTCTTTATTAGACAAATATTCTTCTTGGTTTAAAGACTCATTTTCTTCACTTACAACTTCCTCTTTACAGCATAATACCTTTTTTTCTTTATCAATTAAATTTTCTTCATACAAAATTTTTTCATTTTTTAATATTATTTCACCTTCTTCTTTTGCTGCCTCAACTTTTTGTCTCTTTTTCATAATACCAAACCACTTTTTTAACACTCAATGTTCCTCCTAATACTTTATCTACTCTTTATATTGCCATACAAAATATTACTTTGTCAAAACTCTTATTTGGTATATAACTACTTAATACTATTTTCTTGATATTTTTTTGTTAAATCAGTTTTCCAAATAATATAATCTATAGCTATTCCAAGTGTAAGCATTATTCTTCTTATTGATAAATCTTCTATATCAAAATCCTCATCAATAACTTTTCCACAATCAACTTTTGGCATAATAGCTTCCATAATTTTGTTTAAAACTATATCTTTTGCTAAATCACACTCTTTAGAAAAATGTTCTTCATTATCACATAATGACTGTGCTAAAATAACTAGTAATTTTCCTATAGTTAAAAAACCATGTTTTAGACTAAAATTCTCATTATTATTAATTTCATCATAAAGCTTATTTATAAAATTATCTACTATATTGGTAACTATATTGTTATCTTCTTCATTTATCCTTTTTATTTGTTCTAAAATAGTTTCTTCTTGTATATTGGTATTACACATGTTTATTCACCATTCCTTTATTTGAAATTTTATTTATAGCTTAAAAACTAAATATCTTCTAACTTATTAATTGTTGTTTGCGACTGTTGGATGTTATATAATAATAATCAAGTACGTGTAAAAACTATACAAAAAATATAAGTTAAAATTCATAGTGTATATTCAATTATATTATTCAAATACATAATGTAAATTATTTATCATGTAAATTATTTATTAAAACTGTATCAGAATTTGTAAAATAATATTTAAAAGGAGAAAATATATGAAATATTCAACAATGGGTATGAAAGCGGTAAATACAAAAGAAAATGATAATAAATTTTCTAGTAGTATATTTTTAGAGCTGTACACGTTAAATTTGATGATAAAAAAAGACGATTGTGTTTATGGAAAGGAAGTTACAGATTATATAGGTAGTTTTAATTTATCTTGGAAACCTAGTAATGGAACTATGTATCCAATAATAGAAAAAATGCTCACAAAAGGTCTTATTGAGGTTGCAGCAAAAAAAGAACGTAAAAAGCTCTATAAAATAACTGAAAAAGGTAGAACCTATTACAATGAAAGGTCTGCAGACTTTAAACAGATGCTAATAGAATCAGCAAATTTTTATAATACTATTGCGAACGAATTAGAATAATACTCAAGAAGACCACTCTTTATATTAGAGTGGTCTAAATCTTATAAGAGTAATAATTCTTACTCCTTTAAATAATTAATCAATCTTACAGCTTTTCTCAATTTAGATTTTGCACAGGCTCTTTTTTTATTTATTGTCCCTCTACAAAGACCAAATAGCTCTGCTATTTCTGAATCAGTATTATCTTTCATATACCACATTACTAATATTCGTCTTTCAAATGTTGTAAGATCCTTAAAAATATTAGAACACGTAATTCCATTAATCCAATTATTATTTAAAAATTCATCATCGTATATATTTATAGCTACATCTTTTTCAATTATCGCAATTGACAATTGTAACTTATAAAAAAGCTCGACATAATCGAGCACTTCGTCTATTTCTTTTTGTGCATTTTTATCACAAATTGTTTCTTCTATAGGTAATTGTTGGTCAGAATCATATATCTTACATATTTTTTTCTGATAATATAGACCTCTTGCTATTGGGTCTTTAGATAGTTTTTCTAAATGTCTAAAGACATAATAATGAAAATTTCTTTTGACATGATTGTGAAAAGACGGCTTTGTATCTTTATATTTATGACACATAGATAAAAAAATAGCGCTTATCTCCTGTTGTATGTCTTCTTTGTCATTATTTGAAAATATACCAACTATTTTTGCAACTGTCTTATCTGCTACCCTTTGACCATGGCCATTCACAAAATATGAATTTAATTTTAGTCGTTCATTTTCTTCCTCTACAAATAATTTAATAAAACTTCTTATTGAGTAATCTTCTATAGAATATTGTCCATACACTATTAAAGAGACATACTTATTTAACATTGTTCTAAATGAATTAATTAATTCTTGTGCAGCATCTCTTGAACCAGCTTGTAATTCATATACCAAATCATGTATTCTTTGATATTCACTCATTCCATACTTTTGCATATTATTTTTATAAGTTATTTTTTTCTCCATATTATATACCTTCTTAGCATTATATTATCATTTCTTATCCATTAAGATTATAAAACTATACATTTATACAAGAAATATTTACTCAAGTAAATATCTTCTTTCATTAAGTAAACCAGGAACTGATTTATCAGCCATTTTATCTATGTACTCAAAGCATTTTGGATGTATATGCCATTTAAATTCTTTTTTTCTTTTATATTTATCTATTGAAAATTGTTCTGGCATTATTGGCTTATTACATATTTGACATATCATTACCTCTCCTTTTCCTGGTGGCTTTGGAACTCTACCGCCTGTAGTGTAATGCTTTGCTTCTATATTTTTATCAATAGTAAAATTCATATTTCTCCCCCCATAAGCTTGATAAAATCATATATAAATTTCAGTAATATCTTTATGTACATTCTCTTTTGATTTTAATATCATATTTTTGACATCATAGTTCAATTTTAATTCTATTTTTTTAGTTTCACAGTCTCTTATCAAGTCCGTTAACACATAACTTTTTATAACAATTGTTTTTGTAATTGAATTGTAAAGCTTTATATTAAACAACAAGTTTTTATTTTGTAAATCAAATTTCAAAAAATAATATTTTAAGTCATCTTTATTTATATTACATATCACCACATTATTAGCAAATAGTTTTAACTCATCAATAATTTTAAAAATAAGATTTACTATTTTAGTTACTGTTTTAATTTCACTTTTATTTTTGTATAATAAATGTATAGTTTTCACCTCCTAATCTTTAATGTCGCTCTATCTATCATTATTAATGATAAATCTAAGCATAAAAGTATATAGGTCAATTGTCACAATTGACAATTTAAAAATAAAAAAAAGTCTTTCGATAAAGACAAAATTTTTTAATATTTTATTATAAACCTTAAAATATTTTATTATAAATCCTAAATCAGCACTATCAAAATAACCACCCCCAAATTTGTACTACTAATTATATCATATGCAAAATGTTAAATACAATCGTTCACACTTAAAAACACTACAAGTCATCTCCATAATAGGTATAATTTATATCAATACTCTTTATATTTATTTCACTATAAATTTCACCTATCCTGCATTTAAACATCAATTTTTTTGTAGGAGGTTTAAATGGAAAAGTATCTACTATTTTATGATGATATTCTCCTTTATCTTCATAATATACGTCAAATATAAAGTCTTTAGAATATTTTCCAGTGTCACTGCTATTATTAAAGTGGGGCGTTATACCTGTAATCATTACATCTTTCTTTTCATCAATATTACACTTAAAACTAAATGTAGAAGATTCATAATTATTATAATAATTTATATAAGCTCCTAAGGATTTTATACCATAAACAAAAGTTCTTAGATTTGTTTCACATTCTTCATAATTATAACCTCTTAAAACTATTTTTATTTGATTAACTTTTTTATTAGGAAAATTTATTCTAAATGCTCTAACTGAATTTGAAAATTCATTTGTTAAATTATTCTGTGTTATTGCTGAATGATATTCAATTCCCTCTACTTCTTCCCAATAGCTGGAATCTCCAAACCTTACATATACATTTTTTACACTACATAAAAATGGATGTATATATATTTCATTCATTTCTAATGTAGTCATAATATCCTCTGGAAGAGTAATTTCATACTCTGTATCTAAAAAATCTACGAAATTACTTGTAACTACTCTTTTTGTCCAATATAGATTATTATCTTTAGAAAAAGGTGCATATAAATCATTATCCTGTTCTGATATGACACCAAAACTAGTAATTTTTGTCTTAACCGAAAGACTTTTGGGAATAAACATAGAATTTGATATATCATCAAAAACAGCCAATTTTGAAATTTTTTTTGAAGGTCTTATAGTTATATCTGATGTTACATTGTTTATTATAGCTCCAAATGTACTCTCCTCAGTCTTACAATCTTGAGGTAATATTATTTTTCTTCTTGATTTATTAGACTTTTGTATATCAATATACTTATTCAATAATTGATTATACTTTTGTATCAAGTTTAAATTTACAGCTTCCAACTGAGCATTTTCAAGTTTTATCAAACTTATCTTATTATTTAATGTACGTTCTATCTCATTAGTTTTATTGAATAAATCTAGGATATCATTTAGCATATTATTCTGATTATCATTATGCATTGAACTTTTGTTTATAGCTTTATATCCAAAATCATTCCTGTTTGATACTGGTAAGTTATTAATGATAAGTTTATTCATCTAATCTCCCCTTACATCATAAAATATGTCTATCTCTTCTTGTATATTGTCAATTATATCTACAAAACTTCCATAACTATAATTTGAGTCTATAAGCACTTCTTCTTTCATTACACCTAATCTATCTATTTTACCACTTAACTTTCTTATATTATAATCTATCTGATTGTACATCGAACTTGTCTTACAACTTTCTTGTGGCCCCCTATACCTATTATTAAATCTTACAGCATTTGGAACTTCATCTAATACCCTGTTTGAAGTTTCGTCTACTTCACCATCTACATGAAAAATCTTACTTTCTACTTTAGATTTATTACCTGAATAATCAGTTGTATAAATCCTAAACATATAATATCCTTTTTGTAGAGATTGTGTCATCACTGTTTCTCTTTGGGTCTTATTGTATACAATATGTGAATTATTTAAAATAATTGGATTAATATCACTTTCTACAGGATGTAAACACCAATTGTACTCTTTTATGCCTGTAGTAACTATTGTGGTGGCTATGTTCGATTCTGTTACTGTTTTTGTACTTAAATCTATTCCTTCTACATAATATTGATATATACTCCCTGTATCTTTAGAAGTATATTCCAAAATGACTTTTCTATCTTCAGTAGTATACTGATTTGTTATACTTGGTTTAATTGGAATAGAGGTATCTCCAGGTTTGTCTTCAATAGACGTATTTTCAGTTAGTTGTTTCATTCTAAAAATAGTATTTGCCAATATCTTCTTTTCATCTTCCTCTATATCTTCAATATCATTTATATTGTGTCCTATTTGAATCATGGCAGTATTATTCCATGTTGTAAGATAATATGAAGCAGCTCTTTCTTGTGAAGTAGACCAATTCGACTCTCCTTCTGTTTTTTGTGGTATTATATTAAACCATATATCTCCATGTGCAAAATTAGATGTAGTATGGGTATATGATATTTTTATCTTTTCTTCTTTATTTACAATATTCCATGGATATAATGCAACTGAATCTAATTTATTTACAACGACTTCATTTCCCCATACAGAACTTGTAAATCCATAGCCTTTATCAAAAAATATATTCTCTCCTTTCCATTTTCCAATCTTTACATTAAAAAACTCCCTTAACTTATTTAAACTTTCATCTTCTCTAAATATGGATGAAATTAAATCATGACTAGCAATAACACTTCTATTTGTATTCATAAATTCAAATATAGAATCTAATGCTATCTTATTTAACTTATTTTCATTAGTATAATCTTCACCACTAGAAAATCCGATAACTATTACATCATAAATGTACATACCACTAGTATCCTTTAAAAAATCATCTGGATTTTCACAAAATTCTTTGTTTGATACAGGAGTTACATTTATCTTAGCCATACCATATCCTCTTGCATCTTCTTTGCAAGGCTCTTCCATCCATTTTTTTAAAGAAGCAGACTTCTTAATACTCCATGTAATACCTCTATAACATTTAAAACTAATTTCTTCTCCTATGTCTGGATGTATATTCAATACCTTTATGTCACTTTCTAATTTTTCTAGTTCACATAAAGAAATAGGTTGAAATATTTCATCAACAGAATTACCAAAATCATCTCCTATTTTTTTTCTAAATACTCTGTACAAGTGAGGTGAACTTGATGTATTCTCCCAACTTAAACTAACCTTATTTTCTTTATCAGATGATTTAGTATATAGTGTTATTGACATTATTCAGCCACCACCTTTATATTATTGATTACAGGAGTGACAGATATATCTGAAGTAGATAATTTAGCCATTACTCTATATCTTATTAAGCTATCATCATTTATAGATTTTAACTTTTCAATTGTTGATGGCAACATATGTCTATATTTTATAAATATTCTAAAATACTCAGCTGTATTAATTTTTATATCTGGTCTTTGGTATTGTGGACTCCTTTTTTCTCTTAATTCAATATTTATAGGGTCATTTGGGCTAATCGTATAATTAGGGTCAAATTTTGTAACTATATTGTCCATATTATCTATAGATTTTATTGCATAATATTTAAGAGAATGAGGATTTATATCTTTCACTAGAGAATTATACGTTATTCTTTTCATTTTTGGACCAGCAAATATATAATCACTATAAGACATTAGATTAAAATTATGCTTGATGGTTTTTAATGGCTCGGATAAATCTAATTCACCAAGTAAAAACATTATTTGAACTTTATTTTCTCCCTTTTTTAACTTAAATGCATACTTATTATCTTTTTTAAATACTTGTCTTCCATTTACAAGTACAACTACATCAAAAACTTCCTTGTCTTTGTCAAAACTAAAATATTTATTTTCTATTACAGTATCTTCAAGACAATTAACATATTGACTCATTACCATATAATTCCATACGCTTTTACACATTATTTCCATCATATTTGCATCCATTGGAGCTATTCCAGTAACTCTATGTTTTGCATAGTCATTTATAGATACCTTCAATGAACTTGGATATTCTTGATTATATTTATCACTTACATTCAGCCTCTCAATCATCCATTGTGAATGTCCTGTTCTCATTTCAATAGAATTTAAGTTTACATGTTCTGGAAGTTGTTGTATATAAAACAGAAAATTTTTTAATTCTATATCAAAGTCACGTCTTCCAAATAAATCAGATGTATAATAATTAAGTAGTTTTTCTTCTTTGCATAGAAGATTTAAATCTAAAGCTACACCTGGCTTTATATTCTTCCATTCTACACTATTATTTTTATCTTCTATACCTATGAAATATGATATATTCGTCATAGGTGGTATTTTATTTTTAGGATTTAATGTTATATTTGATATAGGTGCATCAATTTTAATTTTATTACTTGTATACACACTAGTTTTAGAATACTTATCATTGTAAAGTGAAATATTGTTTAATACAAATAATGAATTTAAGTTATCTATTTCTTCTTGGTCAATTTCGTATTTTTCAATTATAAATTTAATCGATAAAATATCTTCTTTGTTAAATCTCCATATATTATTTCTTTCTCCATGATATTTAAACTTCTCTTTAAAATTCTTATTATCAGAAGAAATTAATAGTGTTATAATGGTATCTTGTAGTGAGTAACCGCTCAACTCAATTCTAGATACTGTTTTAATATCATCTAACACTAAGTCAATTATAATTATTTGAGTTTCATTTTTAATTGGCATTATATTTAATGATATGTTTTCATTAAGAGCCTCATTTAATATTAAATTTAGATTTGAACTTGTACCTATCTCTTGCCCATTTAATAATATTTTCAAATTTGACTTACTTAAATCTATTTTATCATCTGGGGTTGAATGAAGTTCATTTCTAAGTGTAGATGTATTATAATCTATTTCACAAGTTGACTTAGGTATATTATTTTTTACTAAGTTTATAGTATTTGTATCTTCAAGTGTATTAAAAGTTATAACATAGGGGTAATAAGCCATTTTTTGGCTTGAAAATTCATTTGCTATTTCTGAATAAGCAATAATCTTATTTGCTTCATTATATATATTTATTATTTCTAAATCATATTTATTTACAGTCTCTATAAAAGACTCTACATGATTATTATGTACTTCATAAATAGATTTCAAATCACCTTCTATATTTTTAAACATATTATTAAACTGTTCTTTATCTGAATTTTGATATGGTAATAATGTAATTGGCTTAAAATAAGGCAAACCAATTATTTTCTTTTCAAAAAATTCACTTATAAACTTATTTACTTCATAAAAAGTCACTAAATCTCCATTATTCAAAAGCCTTTTTATTATCTCTTCTTCTTTAATTTTTAATTGATACTCTTGAATGTTCATCATATAATTTCCTCCGAACCTACATCTATACTATAACTATATACTATAGGTGACTCATCAATTATTTCCTCTGGTCTATATAACTCTATTTTTAATCTAAATTCTTTTACATCATTAAGCATATCAACATATGTAACATTTTTATTTCTATTTACAATTGACACATTACTATTTACTACTATTGTACAAGAGCCATATTGAGTTCTATGTCTTGGTCTTATCCTAGTCCATATTGAACCATCATCAAAACTTATATAATATTTAATATAATCATCAATTTTGTTGTTTTTATCTGTATATTCTATAAATCTTTTAGGTATGTAATCTTTAGAATTTAAAGTAATTGACCTTATATTTTCATTTGATAAAAATTTACGTGATAGATATACTCCATATATATCATAAACTTTGTATTTAAGATCAATATTTTTTATGCCTATAACATATCTCCTTGCACTTACTTCTTCATATTGAAATTTATAAATATCTTCACTTATCTTTTTATAAAACAATTGAGATTTAACATACTCTCTTGTCAAAAAATTGTTTATTGTTTTTGTAGATGGATAAATTATATTTTTATCATCATGATTATATTTAAGCCCTATTAATTCTATACTTTTTTGAGGTTTATCAAATTGTACATAATCTTTCTCACTGTCATAAAAAAAATATGGAATTCTAGTTGGATTTATATTTAAAAAATACTCTCTACATACTTTAGTAAAATTACTGTCCTCTTGTTCTAATTCAACTATAATTTCTTTAACTATACTCGATTCAAATGTTATTATATGCTCTTCATCTAGATATTGATTTAATTGTAATATTTGAGCATTTTCATATTTATCTCTTACAACTATTCTTTTTATTATAGGATTATGTAGATTAACATTTGGCCTTGGTATACCAGAAATTTTGAACCAATTGATATTAACAGGTATCTCCAAAGAAACTTTAAAATGTAGTTTTAAAACTCTATCATCACTTATCCAACTTATACCTTCTTTGTACTTAAATCCAACCATTCCAGTTTTTATTTTTACATCAGATTCTAAATTATACATTTCAAACTCAAACCAAGTATCATCATTTCCATCTAACATATCTGATAAATATATATGAGGGTCATCTTCTCCAATATATTTTATTTTATTATAAGATGGATATATTTCATGTGTATTTCCAGGAAAGCCATTTGATATATCTAAAACTTGTATATTTATATTGTCATTTAAACATTTACTCGATGTTGTTGCTAATGTTAATGCTCCATATAATACACTGCAAGAAGTATTATTCAAGTTATTTCTATTACTAACTTTTACAAAGTCATCTGAATAAATCATATTACTTACTGTTTTCAAAGAGTCTACTTTTTTATCTAGTTCATTTATCTCTGTTTCTATGCAGTTTAATTTTTTCATTAATATACCAGTATCTTCTTTAACATCTTTAAAATATACTTGTAAATCATTTCCTATTTTCTCACAACTACACATTAAGACATGCATATCATATTTAGCTTTTTTTAACATATCACTATAGTTTGAAAATGATGGTATATATACTGCCTCATAGAATTTAAATGATGGTTTTCCAAGTTTATTATAAAAATCAATAATCATATTCTTAAATTCGTAAAAATACTCTGCTTTAGTTTTTATTTTTCCAGAATCAAAATCTTTGTTTAAATCATCTATTAGAATTTTAATCCTTTCTTCAAACAATATATTTGGCTTTTTATATTTATAATTATTCATATTATCACCTTTAAAATGTATCTACCATATATTTTATTTCTTTTAAAGCAGGTGTTAACCATCCATCTTTAACTGTATTTCTTCTAAATAATGCTTTTAACTTTATTTTTGATACTAAATGTTTATATGATATATCTATGATATACTTATTCTCTATCTCTCTATTAAAATAGATTGAGTTCTTAAATATATAAAATTGAAGTTTGTCATTTAAATTATCAAAATTCTTATAACTACTTCCATTTTCTGATATATCTGTCACATTTAGAGTTTCTATTTCACAGTTAATATTCTGATTTAATGTGTCTACCACTTTTACATCACAATAATCCACTGTAGACTCTGTAAATGGACTGTATTTAAGTTCAAAATTTGATTTATTTTCTCCATTAAAAGATTCTATAGTTGTTTCTAACTTTGATGCAAAATCTACAGAATCACTGCCCCTTACAGGCTTATAACTTATACTATATACTGCATTATAATCATAATTAAATATTTGAATACACCAAAAAAATCCAGTTTTTTGATTTTTATGTATATAAAATCCTTCACTACCTAAAGGTATCTCTTCTCCATCTTTCATTACTTTATAAACGATTTCTGCTTCAAATCTAAAATAAGCTCTAGTACTTCCTGTTATAAATAAAAGTTCAGATTCTATAATCTCCTTATTCATTGGCAATATAGGAATCCAATCTTTAGCATCTGGATTATCAGATACTGTAATATAGTATTCTATGTCGGTGACAGTTTTTCCAAGTGAATTTTTAGGATGTAGTTCATCAGTTACTATCTGTACACTTTTTATATTAGAATTTAAATTTAAAGATTTGCTTATATAAAAGCCAGTTCTATCAAAATGATTATTATAGCATCCTAAATCATATAAACCATAGTTGTATTCATATTTTAATACCTTGTGATTCAACTTGTCATTTCCAACTATTCTAGATAGTAGCTCATCATAAGAATCTGATAATATTCTATCATTCATTTGTTGCCATAGAGAATTAACCATTTCTCTATCATAGTACACTGGTTTAAATACAGCTTTACTTACTTTTTCTTTTCTATCATTTTCATTATTAAACCAAAGTAAATTTTTATTTACCTCAGTTGGATTATATACATATGTTTCTCTTATATAATGTTTCTGTGTAAATAATATGTATATCCTCTTACATATTATTTCTGGAAATCTAAATGTAACTTTATCTCTAGTAAAAACACTTTTTAGTGTTTTGTCTTTATTATCTGGTGTTACTAACTCTATCAACACTTCATCTTCATCATCTGTCATTTTATATCTTATAGCAACTATATCAATAGGATATTTTGTAAATGGAGTTATGTTTATTTCGTTTATTTTATTAATAGATTCAAAATTAAGTTCAAGGTCACAAACTGCCCCAGAGTCTATTCCATAAAAATAATTATCTCTTACATATAGAGCTTTTGGTTTATTATTTTCAAACGAAACACTTAATGGAGCATCTGACAGTATAGTATCACTCCAAAATGATGTTGGATTTCCATCTATAGCATTTTCAAGAGATGTTCCATTATTGTAAGATTTTATAAATCCTTCACCAAGCTGAAACTTATAATTTAAAGATGCTGTTGAGACTTTATTATCATATCTTAACATGTTATCTCGTTTTAAAAATGGTAATGTTAATATGTTTTCCTTTTCATCAAAATTAACATAACACTTTTCTGGTATCCATTGACCATATCTATCTTTTTGAATACTTCTACTTTTATCGAAATTGTTTGAGTTTCTAAATCTCTCTATTATAAATTTAGGCATATGTTTAAATGAGGTAGAATATCTACAACTCTCTAGTTTATCTTTTATTTGATTTATCTTTGTCGCTATACTATTTATATATGATGTACTCATACTATCATACTTTGATATCAACTCACTCATTGAGTTAACTACACCAAAACTAGTCAGTAAATCTATATACAGTTCGTTCATAGTCTTATTAATTGATTGAGAATTAATACTTATTTCATGCTCATCTAAGCTCGTTATCAATGTATTATTTTTAATTTTTGTCTCAAATTCATTTTCTAAAATTTCTCTTTCCTCATCAGTAGAACAATTGGATGTTATTTCTCTTACAACAGCTTCTATAATCTCATCTTTTATTTTACTTATATTCAATGAAGTATTTGGCATATTACATTCCAGCCTTTAATTTATACTTTTCATGACATTTATTAGATAGATTAATTAACTCATTTACAGCCATTTTTACATCTTCTTTAGTTTTCATTACTTCAAACTCTATCTTAGTGCCATTCCATTCTGATTTATTCCATTTAATAGGTCTAATTCCTTCTTTTAGCAACTTAGTCCACAGAGATAATTTATGAACTTCATACATATTTTCATCCATTAATTCTAATTCTCTAGTTAATTGTTTTCCTATGATAATACCACTTTCCATAGTATATCCTTCTAAACTTTCTTTTGAAATGAAATACTTATCTCTTTCAAAACTGTGCATAAAGTTTCCTCCTTATGTTTATATTATGATTTTATATTCCTTCATTATTTTTTTCTTCTTTTATTTGACCATTGATAATTATTAAATCTTTATTAGTTATTATCACTTTATTTTCATCAAATGATATTCCTTTTTTTAACAAAAACTCTTCAAATAAATTTTGAATTTCAGGTAATATTAAATCTTCTTTAACTCTTTGTATAACCTCATCTATGATTTGCTCTTTAGACCCTAATATTTTTTTACCATCATATTCAAAATATCTTTGAATTATATTTATTAAGTACGCATCAACTTTATCTAAACCTTTTACATAAATATTCTCTTTTTTCTGTTGTATTCTCATATTTCACCAACTCACCATATTGTCTATATACATTACTATTTTTTCTTACTTATGATCTGCATCAAGACTTTTTCAACCTCTTTATCACTATTTTCGTAATCATCATATATAAGATAAATATCTTCTTTTTTATCTCCTGATACAGTTTCATAAATATTTATTGTATCTAAATTTCCTTCTTCAGCATAATTAAGTACTATGTCTTCAGTTGCATTACTTACTTTTATCAATTTATCATCATTTTTAGAATCTCTTAATATAGTTGTTACATCATTTAATTCTGGATATTCAGTATCTGGGAGTCTTCCTAAATCAGGATTAATTAGCCCCATTTGAGCTTCTGTAAAATCATCACTATAGAGAAGTGCTATTGCATTAATTTTAGGTGATTCTCCTGCTAAATTTGACCATATCTTAGCTCTTACTTTTACTGTTTTAGGTATATCTTCTTCTTTTTGTATAGTATATGGTACAGTATTATTTGCTCTTATCTGAAGCACTTCTTTTTTATCAGTTACTAGATAATAGATTACTTCCGAACCATTTGGTATAGTTTGGTCTACAATCAGAAAAAAATTATTTAATGAAGAACTTTTATGTTCATGAGTATAAATATCAACTGAATTATATTCTCCAAAACTGCTACCTTCATTTAAATATATACAAGTTTTATCAAAATCAAACTTTATATCACTACTATTTTGGACATCAGAATACTCCTTATTTTTAAATTCATTTATAAATAAGGAATTTGCATATCTATTATTATCAAAATTAAATAAAGCTCTATCAAAAAATAAATTATCTGAATAATAAGATATATCCTTTTCAAATGAATTTTCAATCATATCTTCATCAGTATACAGTTTATCTATTATATTTTTTCTTGAAATCTTAGTAAATTTTTCACTCATAACTCACCTATAATAAAGAGTGCTGCCCTGTTAAATATTGTTTATCAAAAACAGGTACTACACTGTATTCACATTTATTTAAAGTCTTATGCACGTATTTTATCTTATCAACTTGATATTGTATCTCAACAAAGTCTGTAGGAGAAAGTTCTATATGAATATATAAAATTTTAAACTTAGAATTAAATGTATAATTCCTATTATTTAGCTCTATGTTATTTACACTCACTTTTATAGACTTGCTTACTGTCCCACTTATAGCCTTAGATACATCCCACTTTTGATTCGAATTGTACTCTAGCACCTTATTTTCATTCAACAGCACTTCAACCTTTGGATTTGGTATTTCTGCTAATAAATAACTTTGCCATCTTTCTCCTATCTTTTCATTTACATACAATTTATAACTTATACATTTTAGATTTTTTATCCTTGAAAAAGTTATTGTATTTTCTGTATATATTTTTGAAAGACTATTGATATTATCATACATATGTACACCTATAATACAGCCACTACTGGGTCTGATATATTTCCTTTCTCATCATATAAATATATAGTATAGTTGTACTTATTTGAGTACAAACAGTAATCTTTTATTGATAAAAGTGGATATCTAGAATTTAACACAACCATCTCAACTGCACCATTATCTTCTATATTATTTATATAATCATTATAGTACTTACCACCTTGCCTTATATATGTTTTAAATATGGTGGCTTTTTCATCTGTTATATCAACTGGCTTTTTCTGCTCGTTTTCATTTAAATTCGTTACATCTTTTCTATAGATAACCATTTTATCAATTAATACTTCAAATTTATCTTGAAATATTATTGGCTTACAGTAGTCTGTTGATATGTTTTTATATATGTTTTTCATTCTAAAAACTCTAGATTTTCTATAAAATAATTCTCTTTTATCTTTATGCCATATATTTGGTAACTTTACATATCTTATCCCATCAGTTATTAGTGTAGAATCATCTGAATGTACTTCTTGGCTAGTTATTGTATTTATTACTTTGCTGTATAAATCCTCTTTATTAATATTTATATCCTTTGATGCTTTTTCTCTTTTTATCTCTTTCCATTTTGTTATTTTAGGGTCATCTTCTTTTACTTCTAATATTTGAGTTATTTTATCTGGACTTTCAGATAATTCACAAATTCCTAGATTTGATAGTTCTGTTATATTTCCACTAGGAAATTTACTTATGACTCTATATTCATATTTATTCTTTTGCTTTTCTTTCATTTGATAAAATAATGTGTAATTTTTTCCTTCTATAGTAGCTACTACTGGATCAAACACTCCATGTGCGTGTATATCTATATGTGTAACTATATCTATGGAAAAATCTAAGGTGATTTTATTATATTCCACATTAGATTTTTTTATTAGAAATCCATTGTTATTTCTAATCTTTATTGTATCATCAATCTCATATTGTTCTGTTATAATCCTATATGTTTCATATTCATTATAATTATTTCTTTTCTTAAATAAAATTTTTGCTATAGTTTGATATGAACTTAATTGTATTTCTATTTTTTCTTGAGGTGCTGATGATAAATCATTTTTTAAATTCACAATTAATTTTTTAAAAGGAATTACTATTTCAAATGGTAGCGTAAATTCAGTATACCCATCATATCCTTTTGGAAAATCATTTCTACTAAGTAAAAAATCTTTGATGTTAGTCGATTCTATATCAGCATTTTCTTCTAATATTTCTATAATTGGGTCTTGATTATTTATATATTCTTCTATTTCTGTTTCTGATGAAATATTTTTAAATCTATAAATATAGTGTAATAAATTTCCTTCTGTAGATTTACATATATTTATCTTGGGATGTTCCAAATAAACTCACCTCTTTTGCATATCATTTTACTTTTGTAAACTTACTTTTATTTTTAATATACCTTATCTATATAGCAATTTGTTTAACATTTTTTAAATTATATTAATAATTTTTTATATAAATAAATATTGCAATTTAAGTTTGCCGAAAATAAGATATGTGATTACTATAAAAGGGATTGTTTCAATTTTAATTAAAACAATCCCTTTATCTAGTATACTTACTATTTTTTTTGTGCTATTGGAGTCCATTCTGCTTTATATTTCTTACCACTACTTCCATCATCATCACTTTTAGTACAAACATAAAGACCTATAGGGTATTTATCATTATCTTCTTTTTTACTTTCTGATATTGTATCCAATATATGCTTTATCCATATATCACCTACTTTAGGTTTTTTAAATGGAGGATAGTCTCCAGGAGGACAATAAGATAATGAAAATTTAGGACCTGGTAGGCCAAATCCATCTCCAAGACGGATAGAATTATTAAAAAACCACACACATCCACCATTTCCATCTTGAGGCCTATATGATAATATTCGTCTACCTACCCTCTCCTTTTTATTATGATCTGTGTACTTAATAGCTTCATCATATAAACAAAAATGGTCAATCTCTCCATCACTATCAGCATTTAGAGCACCTTCCATATCTCCACGTAATGATATTTTTCTATTTCCTTCATCAGTTATAACTATCTTAGAATTTTGAATCATAGTTAAATCTCCATACATAGAATCCCCTCGTCTTTTGACATAATCTTTTTTAATATTTTTAATTTCATTTTCTATATTGATTATGTCTCTTTTTATATCATCAATATCATCTCTTAGTTCGTCTAACTGTTCTTGAACATTGGCTCTTACCTCTTTAAGTTGAGCAAGTTCCCTAGTTGTAACAGAACTTTCACTAATACACTTATTTGTATCACTAACTAAAACTCTTGAACCATTTCTCCTATAATCAGTGTGCCTTTCCATATTATCATTTGAACAAAAAACATTTCCATTATCATCTGTCATAAGAATTTTTCTAGCATTATCACTTCCTTGAGCTATTACAACATAATAGTCAAAAGTATCCCAAATTTCCTCTACTTCGCTATCAATCTTATCCATTCTAGCTTCATAATCATAATGTCTATGTCTAATATGGGAATATCTATTATCGTAAATTGACTTTGGCTTTATAAAATGATTTGTCTCAGGAAGTCCAGATATTGTAACTGGGCTTTGATATTGATGAACTATACAAGAACTGGACATATATGGCTGTATATGTACTTCTGTTTTTTCATCTATAGCTAAGTATAATTCAAATTTGTGAGTAACTATTTCCACACCATCAACTGTAGTAGAATCTGACTTCACATGATATAACCTTAGTATATCTATCTCTTTTTGATAGCTATCCCCTTCATGTTTATATGGTGGAAATTGTTCAGCTTTATAGTCATTTTTACTAGGGTCTTGAGGAGTCTTATATCCACTTAAATCAAGAGGTCTTTCATGTGCATGATTTTCACTTGGTGAAGTTACACTTGCATACATTGAGATATTTTCTTTTTCTAAATTTGATTTTTCTATAGAATCTTCTATTTTATCAGCTATAGTTTTATCAAAATTAATTTTTCCACCATTGTTTTTTTGTTCTCTAAATTCATCTTCTTTTATTAAATTTTCTTCAGAAGACAAATCTTCATTTAAAAATGGTAATTTTTCATCATGTAATGATACATAAAAAAACTTGTTTGTACAAGTCCATCCATCTTTATTTGTATTTGTAGGGTCTTCAAATAAACCAATATGAATATCCATAGTAGTTGGACTGTTTTCTTTAAGAAAAGTTATAGACCCTCTAAATATGGAGTTGTAAATTCCTTCTGTCATCATATCAGTGTGGTCGAATTTTCCTATATTCGGTTTTGTGTAATCGATATAATTAGATGTAGATTTAACAAATTCATCAATGTAATCTTCATTTTTCATTTTAGCCACTAGACTATTTGCAAATATCCCCTGATATGGAAGTTTACCATCTGTAGAAAAATCAGGTACATTTCCAACTCTTCTTGGAGTAAATGTGGCTATTTTAATATATCTTTTATGGGACACCAATGCAGCATGTTTAAAATGGTTGTATCCCAATCTATCTTTAAAATCAACAGCATGATACCCATCTAGGCAATCTGCATTTAATCCACTATTAGGACCATGATTTAACTCACTCCAAACTTTTTTATCATTTAAAGTCAGTTCACTTGTTATAATATTTAATCTTGGTTTATCTATCCACCAATCAAATTTAATGTCACTTGCTCTAAAATTCATTTTTGCATATGAATATCCATCATTTAAATCAGCATCTCCAAATGTAACGGATAACTTAACACCTTTGAAATCATGTAATTTCAATTCATTTGTAAGCAATGTTGCTGAAGGTAAAACACCCAATAAAATCACCTCATTTAATCTAGTAGTATATTTTTAAAATTATAGTTATTAATCTTTTAATTTAATTGTTTATAACGAGTTTCATTTAAATATATTTTGTATAATTATTAAAATACAGTTATATATTATAGTTTACATTTTCTATCCATATACTTGGTCTTACATGTTTTTGATTATCTATGTTTTTACTGACTTCTATGCTAGTCTGAGGTAACTCATCATCACTTATTACATCTACAAATTCAATAATAGGATAGCTACCATAAGCAGCCCACTTTTGAACAGCTTTTTTTATATCTTCTTCAGAAAATCTTCCTCCATTTTTATAAAGAAGCTTACTATCTATTCTTATTATAATTACAGAGTTTTCTTGATATGGTTTACCATCAAGTGTACCAATATCTAAATAATAATCACTTTCAGGCTCTAAATCTCGACGAAGTATATCTTCCATTTCTTTGATAATACCTCCGCCTCTCAATCTAGTATCTATTAAATTTGTGGATTTTAATGAAGTATGATGCCTCACAAAAATTCTACCTATATGTAAGTCAAATGGTTCTAAAGCTTCTTGATCATCAAATTTATGGTATACACAAAAATAGTTGTCCTTTAAAATCTCACCTGTGCCTCTGTCTATTATTCTCATGGGTTTTAAAAAAAAGTGAATTGTTCGATTAAATAAATCATAAGAATTTTTCATCTCATTTAGTTCATTAGAAGTGTCTGTATAAAAACTATACATATTTGGATTTAAATTTAAATCTATAATTTTGCTATCTTTATCTTGGTTTTTATAATAGCCTCTGTAATGAAGATTCTTTTCTTCATAAGTATAATCTACTAATATCTTATCATTATCACTTACTGAATCATTAATCTCTATAAATCCATACTTAAAATTAAATCCTTTTATTTCAAGTTCTTTTTTATCTTTATCATTTAACATTTTATAAACTTTTAAATTAGTTGGCTTCCAGCTATTATCAACTTCTATATACATTGGAGTATTTTTTACCTTAATAGTACTATTTCCAACAAAACTTCCTTTTTCTCCAGATATGTCAATATATGGTTTGCCATACTTTCCAAATATCTGTAAATCATATTCTGGTATGGAATATATAATTTCTATTGTTTTATCGATTCTTTCATATTTTTTACTAAAATAAGCATATTTAATAGTTGGAAACCAACCTTTTAGGGGCTCTTTTTCTAGAGGAGTTCCCACAACAATTTGATTTATATTTCTACACACTACTGAATATCCTTTATAAACTTTTCCATTCGCTGATTTATATATAGAATCTTTATCTAACATATTAGTATTTTTAATATCTCCAAGAGTAGTTGAATCTTGTTCTGGAAATCCAGTATCTTCATATGTTCTTCCATATATAAATCCATTTCCATCTGATGCTGTATATATCAAAGTCTTATCTTTTGAATACATAGTATCTAAATTTTGAAGATTATATTTAACTCTAAAAGTTGAGTTTTCATTTATTTTATCTCTGTCTTCAACTGATGAGTACTTCATAAACATCTCTCTTGCTGTCATATATCCATTTGTATCCTTTTCAGATATAATCATGTCCTCATTCTTAAAACTAGCAAGTTCTGAGTATAACGCATATTTTTTATTTATTATTTCCTTTGTAATAGGAGCTATTTCTAACTCATCCGCCATTATAATGTATTCAATTTGTATTTTACTTCTTTTGTCTTCCAATATTTCATATTCAAATACCTCTATAGAAGACTTATTTGTTATATCTTGAAACCTATTTACTCTATATGAATCTAAATCGCAACATTGAATTGGACTTATCTTTTCAAGTATACCTGCTTTAGTTTCTAAAGGATTTACACTATCTTTTCCATAAGCTTCTTCTGTCAATCCATCATACATAACATATATAGGATTTTCTACAGTTGGTACAAATGATGTATATAGATATGCATCATAGACATTTTCATATTTAGTTTTTTCTATAAAGACCTTGTACTTAAACTCATTTTCATCTATTGGATAATTATTTTCTGAAACGATATTTATATTTTCTGAATTATACAAACCATTTATATCTAATCCGACATTATCATAAATTTTATACTTTAACTTATATCTGTAATACAGTGGTATGTTGTCCTTAAATTTATTTGTAATATAAAATAAATCGTCATCTATCAAATACTCTCCATCAATTCTATGTAAAAGACCACTTTCATCTGGATACATTATTATTTCTCTTTCCTGTTCTGGATGTATATTTGATATTTCATCTTTTTTATTTACAACACCACTATATTTAGCTGACCCATTATACAATACTTTTAACTTTCTAACCAAACCTTCATATCGTGTATATGCATTATAAGTTTTAGGATTATAATCAATAAGTTCATTCTCAGTTTCCACAAAGCTTACAGCTTCAAATATAGAGTTTGTCAAATTTAAAACACCATACTTATCACCATCATTGTATATCTTGTCTATAGGCACTCTTTTAGCTAATAGACCTTTAAATTCCTCATGTTGAACTTTATGCTCTGGTTTAAAATCAGTAACTGTAGATTCATCCCACATAACAAAATCTCTATATAAAACACCCCAATACCCTTCTAATTCTGTGCCTTTTTCACCAGTAAATTCAATAGTTTCTGGAAAGTAATCATCATTTTTTGTAGCTAAATCTCTTCTGTGAATCCAATCTTCAACAAAATGCAATGTTACATTATTTGTATTAGTCTCTATTACAGAAACAGTATCATCTAGTGAGGCTGTTGTATTATAATAATAAGCTAAATTTACTGCTCCATTTGGAACATTTCTTCCAAGTTTAATAGATTTATTTCCTTTATTATCAAATTCTTTATGTACTTTTGTATTAGAAAATAAATCTCCAGATACATATTCTTCTTTTTCTAAAATAGATTCATCTTTTGGTGCTTGTGGATAGTCCATAATAGGTAACTTGAAATTAGGTATACTTACATCAGGTCTTTGACTTACTATAATATCATCTTTGGGTTTATATTCAGTTACAATTGTTCTTGCATGCCAAACTATATAAACAATTTCTTTTGTAGGTGAATCAATATTATATTCTCTATTTACAAAGTTTTTAAATACAATTTTCCCGTATTCATCACCTAAAAATTTCTTACTCTTTATAAATGATATATTTGCGTTATTAACGACTTTTATACTTGCCCCATTATTTACGGTTTCATTAGTAGCTTTAGTTACTATCTCAACCTTACAATCATATAAAGGATACGCTATTTCACTAAAATTATTTATAGCATCATTAGTTTCAACACATTTATCAATATTAAATTCTTTATCAGTTGAACTATAAACTATTGTCGTTGGTAATTCTATAGATTGGTTAATATTACTTGATATATTTACAGCTACTCTATTATCTTGTTCATTATCAAAATATATTTCTATAAATCTTTCTTTTGTATTTACACTCACTATTTTTTGTTCAATTAAAATACCTATTGTTTGAATGTATGTCATTCCATTTTCTAATGTCACAATAAAATCAAAAGAGTCTTCTCCAATATATAAATCATTTGCATAATAATTAAAATATATTATATTATTTAAAATACTAAAATTAACATTTCCTGATAATTTTAAAAAAGTTTCTTCTTCAATAGAACCTTTTCTATATGCTTCTCCTAGAGAATTTATGTTTCCTTCTTTTATTAAAATAACGCCTTGAAGATTAGACCCATTTGTTATCTTATAATTTAATGTTTTCAACTTATTAATATCCATAAAACATACCCCTTTTGTAGCTTATCTATATTTTTCTATTTACTATAGTGATTTCATCTTTAGCATTTTCATTAGCAATTGCCTTTATAACATCTATACAATCTCCTGTCCAACTTGTATAAATACATGGAATTATTCCATTAATATCAGTTCTATCATTTAATTTTTCAATTGTTCCAAGAGCAGATTCTATATTTACAAAAGCACCTTCAACTGGATTATTATACACATCTGTTACTGATATTAAGATGCTTATATCATCTTTTCCATTTGCAAACACAAAGTTGGTTTCTAAATATATCCTTAAAAAGTATGGTTCTAAGGTATAATCTGATATGTATATATATCCATTGTATAGGGTATTGTAGATTGGATTTAGTGATATATGCTTTAATTCTTTTAGTGAAGATGTTTTATGAGTTTCAAAATAGACCTTCACTTTATTTGGATACTTTTCTTCAAATTTATGTAATTTTATTTCAACTTCATCTTTTTCATAGTCATACAAAGCTATAAAAGAGTTCTTAATCTTGTATCTAACATTTATTATCTTTCCTTTAGGAACCTCTTTTTCAAAAACTATAACATTATTTTCAATAGTATAGTCCTTCATTAATACCTCATTTATTGTAATCACTATTGTTGTCTCATCTATATCTATGTTTTGTAAGTATAAAGTTTTAAACCCAAGAGATTCAAATTTTTCTTCACTTTCAAGTGAATATTCTCCTGTTTCACTCAAAAAAAATACTTGAGTATATGGTTCTTCTATTCCAATTTCATATATGATAATAGGTGAATATTGTTGTGGTATTGGAGACATTCTTATTGTTTTAGTGTAAGGAACTTTAAATATTATTCCATCTTGCTCTGATTCTACTATAAAATCACTTTCAGATAAATATAATGATTGTGCTTTTACTGGTTTTTTAGTTACTTTATCATCTCCATCATATAAAATATTATATTCTTCAGAATATACATCTACCTTAGTAAATTTTATACTTTTTATATTTTCTAGTTTAAAATTATTAGCTTTTGCAACTGTTTCTGCATATTCTTCAATATTTTTTATAATTGTATATGGTTGAGTATCATACGGTAGATTATAAGATATTATATTTTCATATTTAGATGAGTATTCTGTAGAATTGTAAGTGGCTTTAACTTTTATATCCCCTATTGAGGGTAAAAAAGTCTCTAAATTCATTCCTGTATACTCATATCTTCCAACTTTTAGGTTTAAACTATATAGTTTTGCTCCCTCTTTTAAAACAATTTTAAATCTCACAAATCTTTTAGTTTCAATCTTGGTATTATTTTCTACTTGAATCCATTTATCTGAATTTAGTTTTCCTTCTAAATTAAGCAATACATTGTCATCTTGTACATAAAATTCTACTTCTCCATCAAACTTCATTGATGGCATTATATATTTTAAATTCTCTGTGGTTTCTATTGTATCCCCTAAATCAATTATGTTAGTTATTGATATTGATATGGAATTATCCGATAACGGCATCAATACTTCTTCTCTATAATAAAAATTAAAACTAAGGAAAGAATCAATAAAGTTTCTCCAATCAGATTCACATTCATAAATTAACTCTCTATGTTGTAGTTTGGGCATTTTAGAAGGTTTAAGTATAAACCTTAATTTAAAAACTTTACACAATATTAAATTTAAAGGAATGGGCTCTCCATAAATCAATTTAACTGGTTGCATCCATTCTCCATAAATATCATTATGACCTACATAAAATACATCTACAGTACTAAATTCATTGGATTTTTGTATCCATGATATTTCTTGAATGGATGTAGGTTTTTTGTTAAATAAAAAAGGTGTTGTTTCATAAATATATTCTTCCAGAAAATCGTAATAATAATCGTTATAGTATTTTATTGGTTTTGGCCATAACATATTATCTTTATATACAAATTTTGAACTATCCAGTAATAAGTCTTTTTTATTAAATTTTCTAATATCATACCTTTCAAATTGCCCTGTTGGCTCTGATACATTCAAAGTAATCTTAATTAGTATTCTAAATTTATTAAAGGTATCCTGTAATATTTTTTCTTGACCATTCATATTACATTTATTATATAAATAATACTCATCTTGATTATAATAATAATATCCATTATGTATACTTGGACACCAACGTGCTAAAGCATTTTGTAATGTTCTCAAGGATACAATTATAATATCATCAATATATCCATATCTTATAGTAAGCACTTTTGGATAATCTAAAATCATCACATCACTTATACTAGCTTCTACTACAAGCTCAAACCTTTTATATTCATTTGAATTTAAACTAAATTCTGTAAGACCATAAACATAGGTATGCTTTCTATTATCATCAATTATGAACTCTCCTCTATCAACTTGTCCTAAAAATTCCTTATACTCAGTTGAATCGGAAATTATAGAATCAGAATAAAATTTTATTTTGTCTCCATTAATTAATGTATAGTCTTCTTCATCTACTTGATTATCAAACTCATATAAAACATATGCTTCTTCTGGACTAAATTTTTCTATTATACAATAATATTTTCTATCATAGACATCAAGAGAAGCTTCAAAAACTGGAGCTGTATCTACCATATCCTTCTTTCCATTTTCTGATACTTCAAAATCTCCATTTATGGCTCCAACAAGCGAATCATATTCTAGTGGTGGAAATATTTCAATATATTCTTTTTGTCTTATAACTTCTACAGCTTTTATACACACTTTATGGTCAAAATAACCATATTCACTAAATTTAACGTTGTCATCAGCTTTATTGTCTTCTAAAAAATCCCTATATCCATGTGTATATGAATATATTCTTACTGGTCCTTTTATATTGTAAACTTCTATATCAAATTTATATCTCTTTGAATAATCTTTATTTTTTAATTCTGGTATCAAACTATATAAATAAATATCTGCTACTTGAGTATGCTCATCAAATACATAGTCTAAATCTAGTTCAGATTTATATGTTGGCCCAAATGGTTCTCCTTCAATTTTTTCTCTAATTTGGGATACCTCTCTTGCACTTACTCTAATACTTACTTTAGAATCATAAGTAATGTAATTAGTTTTAGCTTCCATCTTATATCTATAATAAAATTTTATAGTGTTATATTTTACCTTGTTACTTGCTCTTATTCCATATATTTTATTTAGTAGTTTAAATGTCTTTTTATATGTAGTATCTTCTGATTTATATAACTTACAATCATTATAATCTCCTATCCCAGACTGAAATGCTTTCATTCTACTTGCTATGTTAATATTCATATATGGAACTATTTCCACTCTTTCTGGCAATTTAAACTTAGTATAGCTTAGCACTTTATTTTCTTTTATAATTACATTTTTTTCTTCTTCCAATACGGCAACTATAGATGGAGATAGCGAGAATAATTCTGTATTTTCTGTTTTAAAAAAAATATATACACCCTCTGTTAACGACTCTATTTCATATCCATCAACCATTAATTTACTTATATGTATATTATTTTCAATACTATATCTATCTAACTCTTTAGCAAAATACTTGGTTATTTCTTTTGAATCAACTTCAAGTTCTTCGTGTGGGTATAGCTTTAGATTTTTTTTAATTATATGTTTATTAAAGGTTATCAACTTATTTATTTCAGTATTCTCTATAATAAGTTTAATTTCAAAGTTCAAATCCATTTTTTCACCCCCAATCTACTTTTTATAATATCCATATTTTGAAAAACCTTTTATACTGGAATCAAGAAACGTTGGTAAAAATGAAAAACTATTATCATAATCTTCATCTTTTCTTACCCAAATATCTTCATCATATCTAAAATCATTCCAGAAAGTTGAAGTATCATCTTTTATCTTTGTTACATAATCAATTAATAGACTTGTTGGAGTTGCATCTGAATTATACAATTCTATATTTAATTTTTTATTATTTATATCCACTAGTTGATACATTTCAAGATTTTTTATAAAAGAAATAACTGCTGATTGATTTTTTTTATCAGGATTTCCCTTTAAAAGAATTTCTCCTCTAGAAGTGATATAGACATCATTTAAGTCTATTATATTGTTATCTATTGATATAGTATTTATCAATACCATCTTTTCAGATATAATAAAATCTTCGCCCATATTCTTCCATTCTTTTACTTCTCTAATTCCAAGCTCTCTTGCAATTCCATTAGCAAGACCTCGCTTTGTTGAATTAGCTGGATTTTTAAAGACATCAAGAATTCTCAATTTATAATCATGATTCTTCTCACCTTTAAGCCTAGAGCATCCTACTAAAGAACCAAATTCATCAAAAAAGTTCCATACATGATGTAGACTTAGCTCAAATAAAAATTCTTTATTATTAAACTTTATTTTTATTTTACCAAAAGGTAAATCTTCTTCTTTATCGTATGCCTCTCTAACATAAATTATTTTCTTCTTTTCATCAATAAAATAATAATCTGGCTGCTTTATGTTATTTTCTAAATTTTTTTCATTTCTCTTTATTCCAAAAAAAGTATACAAATCACAACTTCTTTCAAGTATGAGTTGATTTGTATACACCATAGAAATATTATTTATATTAAAGTTACTTGGTAGTAAAGCTTTATATACCAAATCAACAAACTCTTCATCTGCTGATTCAATATACATTTGTTTTGAAGCATAAAGTAGCATTTCTTCTATTTCATCCAACTCTATACCAAATATATTTAAAAACTCAATCCCAATAGACTTATTGGGTTTTTTCTTCATTTCAAACCAAAAGGGAAGCATTGACCTTATTTTTTCTGTATATCTTGCAAAATCGCTTTCTTGCATTTAGATAATCACTCCTCTAAATTTTAGCCCTACTAAGTCTCCATTTAAATTATTTAATGTTTTATTTGCATCAAACATAATGTCATTCATAACAAACAGAAATGTATCAAATACCGTTATAGACTTATTGTATATATCTGGATAAAAAGCAGATACACAAATTTCTTGAATCCTAGCAACTATTTCATGCTGTCTATCTGAATTCCAATGATTATACTTATCCATCACTATATCAAGTACATTTACTTCTTCTTGCGAATAACGATTATTATCATTATAAAAACTTTTCAAATCGGCAATAATATTATTTAATGTATAAACACTTTCTGTATATAATTCATCTGTATCTACTATCTTTCCAGAGTCCACTTTTTTACATAGTTTTAAAGCATGAACCTTAAATATATCCATATGATTAATCAATATTTCTCTAAAAACAGCTTCTTTTCCCTTATTCTCGAGTGTAAAATGTATTTTTATAATATTTTTATTTAGTTCTATTTTTTTAAATATTGGATGCGAATATAACATTAATTGATTATTTATAGCTTTATATTGTTCTTTATTCTTTTTTTTATATTTTTTTCTACCTAAGCAAGCTCCAACTACAGTGATAATTGCAGTTGTAACTGCTACAACACTCTTTATTAATTCCAAATATATGTTTTCAGTCATTATGTCCCCTATATAATTACTACAGAATCCCCATCTGGAGATACGATAAATTTTTCATCCCATCTGCACTCCTGATTAATTAACAAACAATTTTTATTGTTTATCTTAATACTATTACAAGAATAATTTAGTATAGAATCACTGACTTGCATTATTCTCTGTGTCAATTCATTTATAAATAGTGATTCTCCTATGTTTATAGAATTTATATAGCTTATGATTTCTTCTCTTACAGATACTCTTATAGCTTGTTTTTCTATTTCGCCTATATATGAAGAAAATACCAACCCTACATTTAGCTTTACATATTTAAAATTAGGCAACTTTACTATGACCTTTTCTCCAAATGATGTTATATCTAATAATGCTTCTCTTACATTCAAAAGTAAATCTTCATCTTTTATATTTTCAGTTATTGGCACAATAGTCATACTACCTGGTCCATGAGAGTATCTTTTTAATATTACATCTTTTACACCTTTGATACTTAAGACAGCTAATCTTATTGAAGTTTCATTTGCTTTAGCCAAAGTTAGTGTTTGATGAGTAATTCTTTTTCTATAATCTTCATCTGATTCTTCAAATAATCTCTTGCATCCTACTAATATACCTATAGCATTTAAAAACCTACCAGTAGCAGTAGTCACAAAAGCTTGAAGATGGCTCATTGTAAGTACATCATAAAATTCTGATATATTTTTATTTATTATATCAGAAAAAAGTTTGGCTATAGAACCAGGGCTTGTGTCAAATCCAATTTTATTTAGTTCGACTTCCGTTTCTTTAACCAGAGATTCAAAATTTTTATTGTGTATTAATATCATATTTGATTTTCACCCCACTAACTACATCAATTTCCATGTTAATAACAATTGGATTATTATTTCTTTTTTCTTTTATGAAAATTAATAATTCTATCCTATTTTTGCATATTTTAGGTATAAAAAACAAACTATTTTCTCCAACTAACTCATCATAAAGTAATGCTTGTTCAATAGATTTTATAATTAAGTCTAATGTATTTTTATTATTTAATTCGCCTAAAAACTTTTCTATATCTGAACCTATATAATCTACATTGAACCAATCTTTTGTTACAGACTTTATTCTACAAATACATTTTTGTCTAAGTAAATCATCTGAATTTAAATATAAAAAATTATTCGAATTATTATCATATATTAGCTCTCCACTATCTGTTATACAAAAATCAAACATTCTTATCTACTCCATTTATCTCTATCTTTTTTGTATCAATAACTATCTCACTTCCAGATAAAGTAATTTTATCTTCAGCACATATATTTATATTATTTGATATTACTGACCAGTTTTCTGATTTGGTAGAAAAATCTCCAAAAACTTCTATAGTTCTATTTTCAGCATTTATCCTTAATCCAACATTAGTTGCTGTAAATATATCTATACTACTATCATCTCTTAATTTTACAATTGAAGATTTTACAGGATGGTATATACCAACTTCTTTACCTACAAAAATTCCTTTTTTTTCTATTTTTTTTACAATATTATTAATAGGATTTTTATGCATAAAATCTTTATATTTTGACTTATCTTTATTAGCATAGTCTAGCCAAGTTTCGCTCGTTTTTTTAGTTATTTCTCTTGAATCTCTCTTTATATTTGATAATAAACATCCTTTTCTAATATGAGTTTGTCTTTTTTTTGATGGAGATTTGTATGACTTCTCTACTACTCCTGTTATTTTCGGTTGAAATATAGAACCATTATTAAATTGTATATATACTTTATCTCCTTTTTCTAATGGTGATAAATGAACTCCTTCTCCTATATTTTGAATAGGTACATTTGAAAAAGTTGTACTATTGCCTTTTATGTTCTCTACATATACATCTGCTGTATTTTTACATATATTATAATGTATTACTTTACCTATAGAAGTTGTAAACAGTATCTTTGAATATGGATCTATTATGTTATCTATTAATTTATCTTTAAGCTTCATATTAATTACCTCCCACTCTAGGTTAAACTTCCTATATGAATTAAACTTTATATAATGGATATCTAATTATAGAGTTTTTATAATTAAACATTTCATATTGTGCAGTAAATATACTATTTAGCTTCTTATAATTATCTAGTCTCGTTAGTTTAGAAGTATCAGTTGTATTGTTTGAACTTACTAAGCTTTCATTGTTTAATATATTTGCTACAGAAAACAATATTTTATTACATGATTTTAACATATTACTCATGCCACTATATTTTAATGAGTTTGCAGTCAATAGACCTGGTGTAATTGATGTTGTAAATCCAGTTTTCATATTTATAGAGTGTGTTACTTTCCTTGCTAAGCACACACCTGATAGTCCTCCAAACAAATCATTAATTGCTATTAAATCATATACATTCACTTGTGGTTTCCCCATAATAATCAACTCACCACTGTAAGTTTCTTGCCATGAATTTTGAAGTTGTGATACACAGTTTCTTATAGACATATGCCTGTTATTTGCATATAATTCTCTGCATTTCAAATTTTCATCCTCTAAAGTAGAAAATATATTAAAATTCTGTATCATTGAATTGTCTAATACTTTATTTTTTTGATTTGACCATTTCATATTGTAATCACTCGTTATAAATGGTGTTGATTCTAAAGTCCCTAATACATTATAAATTCCTCTTGTATTTGTTATTAAATTGTTATTATCTATTTTTATATTATTGGCTATAATTGAGTCATTAAAGTCTACTATATGCATTTGCGAAAAAGCTTTAGAATACTCATAGGTATCATTTTTAAACTTATTTATATCAAATTTGTACATCCAAATAGGTAAACCAAAAAATAATCTATGTTCAAATAGGAATGGTCTTGGATATACTACAAACTCAGGCATAGATTTTTCGCTCATTTTACATATGTCCCATATTTTTTTACCTATTGGTAAAAACTCATAAATTGATTCACTTATATAGTTAACACTGTGAATATCACTAAGGTATATCCCATTATAATTACTTAGATACATATTTTTAGATATATCACTCTGAACTTTTTTGTAAGCTTCTATAGAATTAAAATCATACATGCCAAAATGCTCTACATCATATTTACTCTTAAGATTCTTTTCCTTATATTCAATATTTTGGTATTCTATTTTAGAACTTCTCTTACTCATTAAATCTAATATTATATTACTTGCATCTTTCTTTAAATCTATATTATCATTTAAAAAATTCATATCTTCACTTAGATATCTATTTGTAAGCTCTAATCCATCTGACTTTGCCTCTATTAAAATAGTGTCTTTTGAAGTGTTCATTTCAATTATAGTACCATTAAACACAATTGGATATTTTGAGGGATTTGAACCATATCCCATTCGTATATGTACTCTAGTTCCTTCTTTCAAAATGTCTTGGCTATCTAATTTATTTCTTTTTTTCACTATTTCTAAATTAATTTCATCTCTTGAGTCTTCTTTATATCCTTCCAACACTTTTGATAATATACATTGATTTTTATTAAACGTATTTAGAGTGTCATTTTTTATACCAATACTATCACCATCTAAATTTTTTTCATTATTAAAATCATTAGGAATAATTACTTTTGCACTTGATATAGGAGAATCAACTTCTTGTGATATTTTTATATCTATAATAGACTTATATATATAGTAATTTGTCCAACTTTTTTGTCCATCAAAGCAATCTATACCCTCATCACATAACATAAATATAAAATTTGGAAATGCCCTAATGAGTGTACCTTTTTGCGAATATAAAAATTCATCAACTAGCATATTTTCTACAACTGTATTTCGATTATTTTTAGGAAACTCTTTAAAGGATTGAGTTGGCTTTACTTGTTCGATATTAAATTTTCCAATCTCATTTCCATGTATTTTATTAAAGTTTTCATTCTTAAATATTAAGTGTTCGTCAGAAGATAATTCTCTTTCAAATTCATCATCCAATTCACCTATGTTTTGTGGTTCATATCCATATTTATATTCTGGCTCTACAACTATATCTGATTTAATGCTTTTTAACTGTGTATCAATTTTATTACATTCAGATTTAGTAGGATATATAATATAAAAGTCTGGTTCAACAAAACCACTATATTTTTCATTTCTCGCTATTTCGCCCATAACTATATCTGTTCTAGGATATTTTACAAGTGAAGTTTGTTTAATTCCATTTTTAAATCTAAAATTTCTTACTTTTTGTATAGCATTGTCTATTTCGTTATATTTTGGTAGACTGAGATTTGGATACATTTCCAAATATACAAGTTTCTTGGAGGCACAAATATCCTGCATAGTTTTATTATCTATTCCTTTAGATGTATAATCTATAAAATCCTCTTCTGTACCTAGTCTCCCCTCAGGAATTTCATTGTACTCATATTCATATGTTTCTATAGCTTTATTAAATGGTCTAAAGCATATTGGCTTCATCTTTTGAATTTTATCCATATCATAACTTCTACATTTAATGGTTATATTGTATAATCCACAAAATCCAAATACAGTGTCTACTTGAACATCTTTTATGGTTATGCACTCTGTTCCAGTCAGATTTACAAGTTCATTTTCCACTTTTATAATATCTCTATCTTCATTTTCAAAACTTGTATTTTTATTATTTAATCTGTTGAATTTTTTTATTATACTCTCATCGCTTGTTTTAAATATAAAGACAAAGTCAATTTTATTAAATCCCATATATTGTTTTGTTGGTATTTCATCATGATTTAATCCTATGTTCGAAAATGTATTACTTAAACTAAAATTGATATATGTAAGATATACACTTTCTTCACTACTCAATATTTCATCAAAATATTGTTCATTCATTATAATGTTTTTGCTCTTTATTTTATTAAAATCAATATTTTTTAAATGTAATTTTTTAAATGTAAATTTACCAGTGAAGTTTAGTGACTGTATCTTTTTAAGACTTGATAAGTTAGAATTTTCAAGATTTTTTTGAGTATAAAATCTATACAAATCCCAATCTATATGCTTATCTAATGAAATATTATCTTTATTAAAATAAGACTTTACATTAAATTCTTCCATAATTATTTTGATTCTTAGAGTCTCAGAAAAACCCTCTACAGTTTCAACTGACATACTTTTTAAGGCTACATTATTTATACTATTTGCATCATTTACAACTTTACATTCAATTGGAACAAATGGAGTATATTTAAACTGACAAATTAAATTTCTTAATCCATCTACATAATATTTGAAGTCAAATGGCGATTCTACTTGATATCCATTAACTTGATTTATACCATTTATCGTCAAGTTCACAAATATTTCTTTTCTTATATTCTGTTTTTTAGATTGTTCTATATTTGCCATCCTATTCTCATTAAGACTCTCACTATCATTTATAGAAGTTATACTTATATATTCTGGTAATATTTTAAAACAACAGTCTCCTATTCTAAAAATATTATCAAGATTGTCTTTATATTTGAGCCTATGTTCATATTGAATATATTCGTAATAACTTAAAGGTTTATATTCACCATCTAAGTTTCTAAGTGTTGATTCTTTGTATAGCATATTGACTATTTCTTGACTATCTTTATCAGTTATTTCCTGAGCAATAGCTCCATAATAAGATTGGTTTGAACTCTTATTAGACTTATTATTCATAAACTCACCTTCTTTAACTCACAAGCACTTTTATAAATTCACTCAATTATTTTAGATATTACACTTTCAATTTCCTCACTTGTTATGTCTTTTCTATCATCTTGTATTGTAGTTCTTATGTTTAAATTTTTTATATTTTTAAATAGATTCTTTATAATTTTTTCACCATAATCTATATCAGTATCTAAAGGAGATTGAGCAGATATTTTCATATTTAATACTTCATTATTATTTGTAAAAATATCATCTTCTACTATGTTATCTTTACTTTCTAAGTTACAATATTCATCATTTAATTTAGAGTTGATATTATTGAAAGATGCTTTAGCTTTTATTCTTCTCCCTAATAAAAATTTTTCATATTCTTCTTTATAAAAGGCTTCTTCAATATTATTTAAATTATTCATTTATAATATCTCCAATCATTTTTAACATCTTTATTTTAAATTTTTCAAGTCTGTTTTCATAAAAATTCAAATCTATATTTGATTCTTTTCCACCTAGAATATAGTCTATATCAATATTTTTATATCCTGCTCCATTTAAAATATCTCTTATTTGTAAATGAAGTTTTGATATATCGTCGTTATAATTCTTCAAATTTTCATTAACATAGAAATCGCTTATCTTAGAATTTTTTCTATTTGTACTATTTATGATATTATCTTTATTTCTTATGTAATCTCTCTTTTTATCTTTTATATGTTTTGAATTAGTAATATTATCCTTATCATTTTTATTCTCTATTTTAAAAAAATCTAAATTTGCATATTTAGTTCCTATATTTAATTTTTGTACATTTCTACACCTTAATACTTTTAGCTTTTCTGGATTATCCCATCTTGTATTTGAGAATTTATTGGAATCCAAACGATAATTTTTAGATTTTATGTAATTATTTTCTAGGTTTTCCTTATTTAAATTATTTATGTCATTCTGATTATTCATATACTCTTTATTAGACTTATTATTTGGATAATCTTTGTCATATTCAAGGTCCACATCTACGCCTCTTAATTTAAGAATATATTCAGACTTAGCTGTCATTTCCATAAGCTTTTCATAATCCCAGTCTCGTATTTCTTTAAGAGAAATTTCTGGAAATGCTGCTTTTACAAATAATTTACTCTGTTCTAAAAAAGAATTAAGCTTACTTCTACTTTCCTCAAAACAATCTATTATTGAACTTTCATCTAAAATATGAGATTCATAAACTATTCTTTTAGATATTTCATCTGCCAATCCTGCTATTGGACTTTTTGAAAAAACAAATTTATCAGGATATATTAATGCAGATTGGCATATAAAATCATTAAACTCTTCATATGTATCAGAAATAATACCAGCTTTTATGTATATATTTAAATTAATTAATTTAAATATATATTCATGTGTACTAAACTTAATATGAATTAACTTTTTATATCCTGTTTTTTCTTTTATATTTATAATATCTTTTATTAAAAGCATACTATATTACCTCTATTGTAAATTCTTTTGTAAATCCTGATTTTTCCATAATTACTTCAGAATATGAAGTTGGTAAACCTGCTAAGGACTTAGTAGTATCTTTCCAATTATACTCTTCTGGCCATAATGTAACTGTTTGACATATAATTTCTTCACGTTCTAAAGTGTCAATATTTTGAATAGATAATAACTGCTTATATTCAAATCTGTTAATCGTTCTAAATATAAACCTTTTATTTAAAATATCAATCATATAAATATCATAACCAGACCACTTCTTTTTCCATGCTTGTACTTGAATTGTTCCTGGTCCTCCTTCAAATAATGGAGTGTCTTCTAGCCCTAAACCTTGAAATTCTTCATTTTTACTGTCCTCACTAAAAACATCTGCATATAAATCAATTTCGTCTATATTTTTTCCATATTGAGATTCTAAGTCCAGCTTGGCCTGTTTTGCTAATAACTCTATTTCTTTTTCATCATAATTCATTTACTCACCTCCAAGTACTATTTAATTATTAGTTTCAATTACATCCTTTGCTATGAATTCGTATATATCGTATATAGGATTTCCTGTTGTATCTATTTCTTGACTTACTGATACAGGTGATACTCCTATTATTTTTCTATATTTTTCTTTTTTATCTCCATATATAAGACTTATCGAAAAATTATTTTTTCTAAGTGTATTTATATTATTAGGATTAAAGAAAGGTTGATAGTCTGAATTTTCTAAGTCATATTTCAGCTTATTTTCTTTGTAATTGTAATCATCTATTAAATTATCTATCAAGTTGTAATCACATTCTAATTCATCATAAACAAAAGAATTTATAGCTTTTAAATTACAATCTGATTTATACTGATTTTCTTCTTGCATATCTTTAATACAGATTTCTTTTTCATTATTCTTCAAAATAATGATGTTATAATTAGAATATAATTTTTTAAATATTAAATTCCAAGTCTTTTTACATAACCTTCCTGTGGGTATAATTCCACTTTCTTTTTGAAAAGCCTTAACCATATCAAATGTACATACACAATAATGACCGTATTTTAATTCACTAAAGCTTAGCTCCTTATACATATATCCCATATACACTAGAGCTGTTTGTACAGAGTGTACTCTAATATCGTATTTACTTCCAAAATCAACATAAAATAGTGACTTATCATAAAGAAATGATACATTATTGTCATCTAAATTACATTTATTTTTATATAAGAAGTTATCATCATATTTACATATATAATTATCATTTAGATTTCTTAAATCATATCCATATATCCAATCTGGTATATATATTTTTTCTTCTTTATTTAAAATAAAGTCATCACAGATACTTATATTTTGTTCTAAACAATTAGATGTATCTGAGAGAGCATTACTAACAGGAACTTTTATATATCCTAATACTATTCTATTTCCTACAGCTATATCATCAAATACCCTAGATGTATATCCATAAATAGGTTTACTTTGCTCTTTGACATAAAATTTTATTGCAGATATCTGTTTATTATGTTTTCCATTTATATAAATTAATACATCAGAACTTCCATAAAACTCTTCTTTATATGTACTATAATCTCTCTTATTTACTTCTTTTTTATTTATAGTATCAAAGTTTAAATTTGTCATATTTAACGCCTTTCAAATTACTTTTTTTAGAATATTCATATCCCTCAATAGTAAAATCATAAGAAAACACTGAATTCGAGAATACATTTGAACTACTTGTATTATTTGATACTGTTTTATCACTTGATAAACTCATAAAATCATTTAAATCTGTTGCTACAAAGTGAATTGTATTTTTTATAAAAATATCATTTATAGAAATAATCTGACTATCATTGATAATATCTATGCCATATATCATCATTTGTGTGACATATTTATATTCATTTAGAGATACTATCATTACATCAAATAGAGGCAATTCGTCTGAACTAATCTTCTTTTTATTGGATAAAGCTGAAATCTTATTTGTCAAATCACTTATTAGATTCTGATTTATTAAAGTAAATTCCATTTTTCCAGAAATCACCTTAGGTCCTCTAGTATATCCAGATACTTTTGTATTTCCTATTGATGTTACTGGCTTTTTATTTCTTTGAATTGAGTATGATATACTTGTTAAACTACCTAAAAGAATGGGCTTAGATTCTGGAAATAAAACAAATGCGAGAGAATCTGTACTTGAAAATGCTTTGTAAAAAGTATTATCTAAATCCATTTTACTTTACCTCTCTTTTGTGATTTATATTTAGAAAAACCACATGTAGCTTTTAAATACATAAAATACACCTGTAAATATTTACTACATGAGGCCTTATAATTTTTTACTTTTATCTATTTACATCTTTTATTTTATGTTTTATTTTAATTTTCTTCTTTTGAATATACACCTTGTATAAGTGGTGATATTTTTCTAGCTCTATAATTTAACTTTTTCTCTAAAACAATTGTATCAATAGAGACCTCACTAGATTCATCTATTATATCAACATCATATATCTTTTGAAATGCACATTGACCTTGCTCATTTCCAAAGGTCATTGTTATATCAAATGGTGGTAAAGAATCTAAATAAATTATTCTATTATCCCTTATTGGGCTAAAGCCATTAGGTATTTCAAAATTTTCGTCACTTACTTTAGGATTACTTTCATTATACTTAGATTTACTATCCATGTTTCTACTTAAATTTATAGCATCTTGTGCTGTTATATTCCACTTCAACATCTCTACTGCATTTATAAAGTTTTCTTCTTCTGTTATAGCTAATTTTCCTGATGTTGTAAATATTGTAGATTCTGATGATTTTAAAACGCTTTTCATAGATTTAATTAGAGAATCTTGGTCAAACATAGCAAATACTAAGGAACCTTTAATCTCTCTTTTACCTCTTGAAAAACTTCTTGCATCTGGGCTTCCTAATGTGTATACTGGTTTTTTTTCACGTTCTATACTCCACGATATTTTTTGTAATTCTCCAATAACTTGATTTGCAAAGCTTACAACCAAATCAGCACCAGAAAATGATGTTAGTGTGTTTATATTCGGACTTGACATAACGATATCTCCTAACTATTAAATATAAACGAATGGTTTTCTTCCGTTTTTATTTTTTTAGACCTACTATAGTAGTTATTTTTCTAAGTTCTTGTGGTGCTACTATACCAACTTCCAACTTAGCTTGTCCTAATATTAAATCTTGTTGTGTTGCTATTAGATTGAAACTATAATCTAATATAACTCCTTGTAATAATAATGCATCTAGTCTTTTTGCAATTGTTGCACTTAGTGCATTTCTCTGTTCTATTGTATTTGCTTCCCCTATAAATGGGTCTGCCACTTCCCTTATATTATCAGTTACTACTCTCATAACTTTTAATGTAGATAATTTTGAATATACACTATCTTTCTTCGCAGATGTTGGAGCATCTACTACAAAAACCTTATTTAAGCAAGTTCTACCCTTTAATTTTTTAGAGTTGAATGAAACCAATTTGTTCCCTGTTATATCATTCAATTGTGCATTTGAAAAAGAATATTTTAGTGATTTCACACCACTTAATATCTTATTTGTTGGAGATGAATGTGGTAAAATACTTGTATTGAACGCAGCATAAAGTACTGCTGGATTTCCTTCTCTAAGCGAACTTACCTTATGTTCCACTATAGGTGTAGGACCTGCAACTACTGATATAAACTTTCCAAGGTCTATAGAGTTTCCCTGACCATCAGTAATTATAGTACCTTTATCATCCTTCATTAAAAATTCATTACTGTATTGTGTTAAATATTTAGAGTGTGATTGGACACCTGATAGAGATGTATCTTTTAATGGATTCATTGCTATTACACCATATGTAGATTTATTTCTATAGGATAACACTGCACAGAATAAAGCAAGTTCATATGCAAAATCTTGATGTCTGTCAAATAGTTTATCATCAGCATAAACACCTAAAGGAACTATCCAATCTACATTATAATTTTCAAGCAATTGATAAGCACCTTGTTTTACTATGTATCCATTTCTATCTCTTTCTCCTGATAATGCCTTAAACATATCTTCTTTATTCATATCTAAACCATTAGAACCGCCTATAAAATATGTAGCTGATTTTATTAAATCTTTTGTAAGTTCTTCTGGTGTATCCGTTTCTGCAAAATATGTTGTCTGTAAATTGTTTATTGCATCTACTAATGCTCCAAAAGTTAAGTAGTCAAGAGTTGATAATATTAAAGGTTCTTCACCAATACTCATTTTAGATTCTGGCTTAATGATTTTTACATATTTTCCTATATAATTGCCAAAAGTGTCTCTCAAATCTTCTACTTTTACTTGACCTAAATTATACATATCTCCAGCAAACTTAGATTTTAATCTTATCTTTCTTTCTATCTTCTCTTTAACTGGCATATAATAACTTACGGATACTACTTGTCCCATTTGAAAACATTCTTTTTTAAGAGTTATAGTTTTTGACTTTTTATCTATTGAAAAAGAATTTGAATCTAATACTTTACTTCCTCCAACATATAATGTAAGTGTTCCATCTACTGGAGTATTACTTAAAAGTAGCTTTTGATTTGATGTGGCAGTCATAAAAATATTTCCATCTACTTGAGTTTCTATTTCTTCTCCTACAACTTCTACCCTATAACTTACAACTACTCTTTCTCCTTCATCTAAAGATGGTATTGTTATGACATTATCATTCATTTCAATATACTCATCTATAGATTTCCCATCATAAGTAACTACTATAGCAGCGCCATTTGGAATATTAGATAAAAAAATCTTTTTATCACGATTCAAAGTTAAATATTCTGGTTTCTGTTCAACCCAATATCTATAATTATAAGCTATTGAAACAGGTACACCTGCATCACAAGCATTTTTTTCTATTGATATGCTTTTAAGAAATTCATTATATACAAATCCAGAGAGTAGTTCTTTTCCTTTTACATAAACTCTAATTGAACTTGCAATAATCCCTTTTCCACTTAGTTTTATATCAGTTTTCTCACATCCTTGAGTAACTGATAAGTCCTCATCTATCTTTTTATTTTTTTCAACAACTTGAGATGGTGCACTTATATTTGACGTTGCGCATGTACCAGAGATTCTCATTACTCTTATATCTTGACATCCAGCATCTCTAGCTTGCTTATATGATTGAACTAATGTTGAACCATTTGGAATTCCATTTAAATTAGTGTCTGAACCAAATAGTAATTCTATAGAAGAATCATCTATCGCTACAGGCTCCATTACTGGGCCATCAACTGCTGTCCCAAGTAACAACATACTATCAGTGTTATATTCATCCAAACCAAATCTAAGTGCAGAACCACCATCTTTAAATTCGACTAACATTCCTGGAAGATTAGGATACATATTTCCTAAGTTTGCCATAAAGGTTTTTCCCCCTTTAAATTTTGTAGATATTATAGACTTTATACCAAGTGGAATTTATACTATTCTTGGCTAAATTCTATCCTTTACAGAAAATTTCATTTCTATA
Source organism: Clostridioides sp. ES-S-0010-02 (assembly GCA_020641055.1). Taxonomy (NCBI): domain Bacteria; kingdom Bacillati; phylum Bacillota; class Clostridia; order Peptostreptococcales; family Peptostreptococcaceae; genus Clostridioides; species Clostridioides sp. ES-S-0010-02. The sequence continues at coordinate 1,772,103 of CP067345.1, read as the reverse complement.
TTTTTAAGTTTATTTACATTTAAAGTTTTTACTTTTTCTAATCGTATAAAATATTCAGATGTTTTAACTGAAGTATTTTCATCAAAACTTATGTTATCTTCAGTTGAGATTTCTTTTAAAAAGAAAATATCCCCAAGACCTTTTTTCTTTAGAAATCCTGTGTAAGATGTTATTATGTCCTCAAAAGCTTCCATAAGTCTTCTACATTCTTTTTGTGTTTTAGCTATAAATCTAAATTCTAGTATGCAATCAAAACTTTGTCTATACACTTTAATTACTTTACCTGTTTTTTCTTTATTTTCATCTAATTCATCAATTAGATCAGTCAACATTGGCTTATAACTTTTACCTTTAGATATTTCTCTTAATTTTACACAGTAATTTATTTGTGGCAGTATAATTTTATCTGTCTCATCTTTTTTTATTGTTTCAAAGGAAATTACTCCCCAATTATCTTCTAATTCTGTTTTTAAAATATATTCTAGTATTTCTTCTATCTTTTCAAAGTTATTAATGTATTCTTTAGTTATAAATATATTTTTATTATTTTGAATAGATTCTGTATTCACTTTTTCACCTACCTATACTCAAACCACTATAGGTTTTAACATACTCTAACATATATACTGTCTTTAAACTTAAGTCTAAAAATAATTCTCCTGATTTACGTTTAGATAGTTCATTTATTATATATTCACTTATAAGTTCTCTCTCCCTTAATTCATCTAACAATTGTGTTAAGTTTTCTTTTAAATATCCAGATGATAACAAAGCATCTATATTTTCACCTATATATGAATATAACATCTTTTTTATGTAACACATGGTCAACTGAATCATTCTTACATTACATAAATACTTATATTCTGTATGCTCACTCATTGTAATTCCATTTGATACTACTACCCTTCTATGTAACTGACTAAATCTAAATGATACATATCCAAGTTCATTCATTTTTTCTATTGTTGAAGTATCAAAGGTATTAAATAGTGAAAATGATTCTGGAACTTCCTTATTTGTAGTATTTGCTATAATATCTAAACTTGCTACAAGGGGAGCATATACTATACTTGCATTTACAATGTTAGTACCATATGTGGTATATACATCTCCAGCTACTACACTTACCAATTGTTCATAATTTTTATCAAATTTTGATACTTCATTTACTTTTTTAAAATATTCCAGTATAGCAATATATTTTTTCTCATCTATCCAAATCTCATTAGTTAGATTAAGTCCAATAACACCATGAGTTATGATACCTGTTTTCATTTGAACTTTACAAAAATTAAGCAATTGTTCATAAAAAGTCAAGTATCGTTCTCCATCTTTAATAGTTAAATAGTCTCTTGTTAGGTCATAATATTTATCTATTTTTTCTCTGTCATCTGTAAATGTATCATCATAATATACTCCTAAAGGCATAATAATATCTACATCAAGTCCTTCTAAAATAGTATATGTACTATCTAAATTATTGTACATTATATTTTTGTTGCAATCTAATCCATTATATCCTCCACTAAGTTTATATGTACTTTGATTTACTTCAATTATAGAATCCTTTGTTTCTATATAAGAATCACAATAAATACTACAAATTATCATCCCTTTTAGCTTTTGAGAATCTTTATTTATAGCTTCTGATAAATCATACAAAGTAGGATAATTTTTATATGGATATTTTAATACATAATCCCCTAAATTTTTTGGATAGACTACCCGTAAGTCATCTTGATTTATCATTATTTCAATATCATTATATATTTCATTTGCATACTTTGATTTAATGTGTATACTGTTTTTTATTATTTCTCCATTAGCACATTTTACATCCAGATAAATTTCTGCATGTGCTCCTGTAACTTTACATAGATAAACTTTACAGTCTAATTTGGATTCTTTTATAATTTTATATGCTTCAACTAAAGAACCTTTTTTCCCAAAGTTTGAATTCATGTGAGAAATTGAATTTATTTTTATTGGAGTGTTTACTGGTCCAAATTCTGAAGTTCCCAATAGATAGATATTTTTGCCATAGAATTCTTGTTCATTAAGCAAATTTTTTGATATGTTCATGATTATTTCTTTCCTTCTAATCATCTTTATTTTTTATAATTCTTCAAGATTAATTAAATACACTATATATCTTGACATTATTTAATATACTACCACTTATATTTATTTTGTAGATTTTAATTTATATTTTATTTGCAAATCACGATAATTATTTTTTACTTTAGATTTCCTTTTTTATACTTCATTCGCTTTAGTATTAATTATTTTTTATATAAATGATAATCCATAAGATATTAAATCAGAATTTTTATCTAATAAAAATTTTAATTTCGTATTTTTATTTACACTGACATAATCTTCAAGGTTTGCTTCAATGTAATTATTATTATTTAAGTATAATACAATACAATTATCCTTTATATTAGCGCAGACAATCATTCTATCTTTATTATGTTTGTTTTCAATGATAGTAGAGGTTATTGAATTGTTAAAAATAAGCAGCTTATCTTCGATAGGGAATGTATTTATTTCTATAGATGTTTCAAACTCATTTTCATCGGTTAAAGTAATCTTTAGTACATTTACTTTATTTAATTCAAAATCGTCTTTATTAAATGTATAATCTATATTTAGAGAATTATCTACAACATTTATTAATTCAGTAGAAATAAAAGTTTTGGAATTAGTTGTATTTATTATACTAACACTTACTTTAGGAATTTTTATTGATATATCTAAATTTATATTCGCTATACTAAAACAATTATCAAAATTTCCAAATTGATTTATTTCAAATGATGGAGAAACATATAAATGTTTAATAATCAATACTGGTCTAAACCCAAAAGTTGGACCTTTATTGTTGAAAGTATTGTTTGTTGAATAGTTTGTAAGGCTAGAGTATCCTCTAGTTATTATTTTAGAATTATCAGATGCTGATATAGAACTTGTAATACTACAAATATCCCAATTCCAAATAGTTTTGTCTCCTGGTGTTATTAGTCCATTTAAGTCTGAATTTACAATATACTTATCATATTCAGATAAACCATTATTATTGGAACCTCCAGTTAAGGATTGTATTTTTAAAATATTATGCTCATAAGATTGATTTTCTAGCTCATTACCATATATGAAACCTTTTTGATTTATCTCATCAAATGATAAATCTGGAATAACTTTGTCACAGATTAATATAGACTGTCTATCAGTGTGGCTAACACAAATAAAATTTATATCTTTACCAGTATAAAAGCTTGAAAATCCATCATAGTAACTGTAATTACATGGAATATATTCTCCAACTTCTAACTTATTAATGGTTTTGTTTCGTTCTAAAGCTAAATCAAGAATATATCCATCTGAATTTATATCTATACAGTCAATAGTTGCAAGACCCTCTTTAACTGGAGATATTACAACATCATGTATAGAATCTTCTAAATTACCTACATCAATGGCAAGTATTTGACCATTTGTTTGACCATATGTATTACAAATGTATTCAACTCCATCTATTACTAATTTAGTATTATTTTGAGGTCTATTTGTATTTCTATCTGATATAAGTCTTAACTTATTTCCATAAAATTTAAATTTATAGCTACTATCAATACTTTTAAGCCAAATACTTGACCCTCCATAAAATCCATTGAAATTCTCTTTTCCCCAAAATGTTCCTTTTATTATAGCTTGTATATTTGCTTCATCATATCTTTTCCATCCTGATTCTGGTTGAAGTAATTGTTCCCCTATAACAGCCATTCTGCATCACCACCTATAACTAATATTGGCCTAAATCCTACATTAGAAGCCGTATAGGCATTATTTATTATTCCATACCTTTTAGGACTACTATCATTTACGAATTGATCATTATATCCTCTAACAGCAATTGAGGTTCCATTTGGTCTTGTTCCCCATACATCTACAACTGATAAAATAGCAATGTTATCTGTTAAAGATGCAATATTTTTATAATTCCATATGTTATTGTCACCAGACTCTATTTTTCCATTTAAATTGCTTTTCCATATATATTTATCCCAATCATTATTAGTTGGCCAACCACCTTGATTTTTATTAATTGGACTTGGAGAGGATTTTTTATATTCATACTCTTTAAGCAGCTCTAACTCACCTACAGCTACATAACCTGTTGCTCCACTAAAATTAAATTGATAATATAAATATTCTACCTGAGAATTAAAATAATGGTAAGATACAGCTCTAGCATTTTGAGGAAAGCTTGATGACTCATATATTTTTTCAAACTTTTCGTTATCATTACTACCATACACGATACATAAATTAGGAGCTTGAGGGAATGAATCACTATTTCTATTAGTGAACATAAATCCATTTGAAATTATTTTTTCTTTTTTTGAAAATATTTTTATATATGAATTTGCTTCATTAGGACTATGCCAACAATCATTAGAGTCAATGTTTGTTTTATTAAATGCTTTATATGTAAGAAGTGCGTCACTAAGAGACCCACTTGCATAAAGTATATATTCATCAGTCTCATTTGCATTTAAAGCTTTTTTAGGAAAAGATACTGTTATATCATTATTGTAAGACACTCCTCCATCTGGTAAACACATAGAGAATTTTTTATAAAAAAAATCTAAACATTTTATAGCTACACATCCAGAGTTAGAATTTGAATTTGTTATTTTTATTCTATAATGATTATAAAAAATTTCATTTTTAAAGATATAATTTTTTATTTGATCATGTTTTGGAGCAGGATTTTCTTTGACTGTCTGTAAAATTATCCATGTCAATTCATCATTACTAGCCTCTATCGTCCATTCTGTTGCTGACTGTGGAAACTGTTCGTTATTTCCAAAGTGAAACTTATATGAGTTTATTCTTTGAGGTTTTCTTTTGAAACTAACTTGTAATATATGTGGATAGTTATATAATTCGCTGTGCCATCCTATTTTGTTACCAAATGCATTGTAAGCATGCCTATTTTCATATACACTACTTGCTTTTAAAATATATTCATCTGTTTCATCACTTTCACAAATATTTAGAGGAAACACTTTTTCTCTATAAAAGATATCTAAATTACCATTAATCTCATTCCAAGATATATTATTTTGTATATTTCTATCTGCTATTAATTTATTATCATCTACTTTAACAAAAAAGAATTTTCCATCTGGAGTTGAGCTTGATACATCCCTTGGAATTTCCTCACAGTTGCACTTTCCTAGTTCTGAAAAATCTCCTATTTTTCCAGCAGTAGAAGCAGTATATCTACAAGATATTATATCTCCTATCTCCATATCTTCTATTGATGTTCGTTGTGTCAATTTAGATTCTATTGGTGACAATATATGTCCACTTTCATCTATATCTATACAGTCAAAGAATAAATAAACAACAACACTATTTTTATTTATTGATATTTTAATATTATGTAGTTTATTATCTAGGTCTAATTTTTCATATACTATTTTAGAAAAATTCATAGCGTTACCAGTTCTTGTGCTAAATTGTTCAACTTTACCATCAAGATTAATATCAATTAAATCAGACCTATCGCTACATACGTCACACATTATTCTTACTTTTGAACCAATAAAACTAAAATTAATATCTGTTTCGTCATAAGGAACATTTCTAACATATGTACCTGTTCCACCATAACATGAACTCATAGGAACTCTTTTATACAATTCAGAATAGAATATATTTATACAATCATCATTATACCTTTTCCAACCTTCCTCTGGTTGAGGAAGGGCGTCTCCAACACTAGCCATACTATTCACCTTCTTTTTCTACTGTATCAAGCTTAGTATCTATATAATAGTTAGATGTATAATTAGCAGAAAGATTTAATTCTTTATCATATTTTAGTTGAATTTTTAAATCAGATAAGCTTAGATTTTTATTTATTAAATCTAGTTTGGGATTAACAGTTTCATTTATTATTTTTATCACTTCTTCTTTATTTATTGAATTTGTATCTTCATCAGTACCTTGTGATGGCAAAGGTATTAACTCAGCATTATCAAAAGAAAGATTTTTCTCATCTTCACAAATTATCTTATACGCATTTATAATAGTATCTTTGTCCATTAGTAAAAATAAATTAATATTATTAGAATTTATATCAAAAATAGAATTTATATTAAAAATACTATAATTGGTATTATCTATAGTATATATACCAATAATTGAGCCATCAGATTTTAATTTGACTTTCACACTTTTATATTCTTTATCAAAGGGTATATTATTAGTTACAACCACTTTAGCATATTGAATAATTCCTTCATAATGTTTAAACACATTTAGAGTTTTTGGTTCTGAAGTATAATTATTTTCATCTTCTATGATAATTTCTAAGATATTTAATCCATCTAATAAATTAGTATTAATTACATCTATATCCAAACTCCCTTCATTTACATCAAGTAAATTTGTATATAATATTTCTATATCTTTACTTTTATTAATTATTTTTACTTTTATTTTTGGTATATCTATTATTTTATCTAATGATATATTTTCTATATTTATAATGCCATTACATTCTCCAAAAATATAATTAATATCAAACTCTGGATAAAAGTATAATTTCTTAATAATTAGAACTGGTCTAAAGCCACTTGCATCATTCTTAGCAGACGTATTAACTATATTATATGAGTCTGAATTTGTACCACCTCTAATTGTTACCTTAGTATTATCTGAATCAGAAAAAGTATCCGTTATAGATGCTAAATTGTGATGCCATATATCTTTATCTCCAGCAGTAATTAAGTTATTTAAACTACTATTTAAAACGTATTTATCATATTCTGAATAGAAATAGTTATCATTAAATGGACTATCTGTAATTGACTTTATAGTACATAAATAATTTCCATAAGGTTGGCTTTCTAGTAAATTACCATAAATAAATCCTTTATTATTTATTTCATCAAAGCTTAAATTTGGAATTACTGTATCTGATATTAATATACTTTGGTTTAAATTATGTTCAACACAAATAAAATTTATTGATTTTCCTGTCCCAAAGTTTGAAAAACCATCTTCATAAGTGTAATCACAAGGTATATATTCTCCAATTTGAATATTTTGTATTAAGTTATTTTCTTCTAGTGTATGATGCAATAGAGATTCGCTTACATCTACATCAATTGCATCTAAAGCTAAATAATTATCTCCATAAGGAGCACTTGAAGGTGGCGGTGTTCCAAGTTCTATATATAGCTTAACAGTATGAACACTATCTGTTAAATCAAGCTTTTCAAAAAATAACATTTGATAAATATAATTAGGATGTATAAGATTTGATGTACATTGGCTAGCTATAAATTTTTCACCATCTATCTCTACTGTACACTTATCTGTATGAGAACCATCAGAACCAGGAACTATTAATCTTATTTTAGTACCAGTAAATCTAAATTCTAATATCCCATTTTCACCATGTCTATAATTTGTAATACATCCTGTATTGTTATAAGCAGTTGGAGCATTATTATTTATAGTCCACTTATTGACATATTTTATTCTACTGTCTGTGTTGTCATATCTTTTCCAACCTTGTTCTGGCTCTGGTAAAGTACTACCTACACTAGCCATACTATATCCCTCCCTCTGCAATTAACATAGGTCTGAAACCTGTATTTTTAGCAACAGATGAAGATAAACATATATTAAATCTTTTTGCTGACAAATCGTCAATATCTTCAATTTTGCCACGAACTGGTATTAATATATTCCCATTTGTAGGCTCTATATTTTCATTGTTAATATCTTTTAATCCTGTAATAACCTTCTCTTTACATAAAGAAATCATATTGCGATAGTTCCATATATCATTGTCTCCTGCTATTATCTTTCCTTTTAAATCACTATTTCTTATATATGTATCCCAATCATTTTCTATTGGCCATCCACCTTTATTTTTATTAATTAAGCTTGAAGATGAATCTTTGCACTCATATTCTTTAAACATTTCTAATTCACCTACAGCTATATATAAATCTGCGTGCTGAAAATTGAATTTATAATGTAAATATTCTACTTGTGAATTAAAATAATGATAAGAAGTAGCTTTATTTCCTGAAGGTAAATTTGATGTTTCATATATCTTTTCGAAAACTGTATTATCATTGCTTCCATATACAGTACAAGATGATGGAGGTTGGATAGAACCAGGACAATTTCTGTTAGTTAACCTAAATCCAGAAACTGGTATTTTATCTTTTTTTGATGACACTTTAATATATGGGTTAGGTTCAGAATTACTATGCCAACAGTCATCAGAATCTATGTTTGTTTTATTGAAAGCTAAATACGCAAGAAATCCTGTACTGTATGTTGAACTTTGTTCTAAAATATAGTCATCATTTTCGTTTGATTTTAAAGCTTTCTTTGGAAAGGATATTGTTATATCATCATTATACGCTATACCCCCACTTGGAATAGTGTAATGATATTTATTACTATTGTCATATTCTTTTATACAATTAAAAATAGTTGCATTATTTTTAGTTGGTGATAAATCATAAAGTGTATCCCCAATTGCATTAGTAGATTTAAATAGACAAATTAGATTTTCTTCATTCCCTGTTAGATTATTTTCTATAGTTGCTGGTTCTATTGCTTTATCCCATATTACAAACTCTGATATTTTTCCAGTTAAACGAGTACCTGACTCTACAGAAAAACCTCCTCCTGCTTCTCCACCTAATACCAAATGATTTGTACTTCCATATATGATAGTACCATTTCGTTTTTCATTCAATTTTAAAGTTATTTCATCATATATTTTAACTGATTCTCCATTATATAGTATGTAAAAAGTCTTCCATCCATTGTTAGATGAATCAATATTAAATCCAGAAATAAAATATAAAGTTGGAGAATTAGGATGATTTGTAGCAATCTCTATTCTAAAATATCTATCTTTTGGAACATAACAACATGCATAACCTCCAAGTTGTGTACAACTAAAAAACCTATGTTCTGCTCCAACTGTCCAGTCTTCTAAATATACTCTTATTTTTATTGTTATCTCTTTAGTAGTCCTAATTTTTTCTATAGGTATACTTACATATGATGACTTACCATTAAATACTAAAGAAGTTGGAGAAAGCATTTTACAAGTTAATTTATTTTTGTTTAATTCATTCCATGAAATAGATGCTTGAACATTTCTATCAGATATAAATTTATTATCATTAACTTTTATAAAATAAAATTTTCCATCTGGTGTATCTGATGAAGTATCTACATCTATTCCTTCACAATTACAGTTTCCAAGTTCTGAAAAATATCCTACTTTTCCAGAAATAGGCGCTGTATATCTGCAAGGAATTATATCTCCTATTTCCATAGATTCTAATGTAGATTTTTTCGTTAGTTTGGTTTCAATTAAATCTATCATATATCCATCTTCATCTATATCTATACAATCAAAATCAAATCTGACACCATCATCACTTTTAATTTTTACCAAATGAATCTTCTTTTCTAAATTTATTTTATCAAAGGCAAGATATTGTCTTATAGTTTCTCCATGAATATTATAATTTTCATACTCAATATCGTCTATAATACATTTCATATTAGAAGAATGACTAGCATATCTAGTATGGAATATCCTTATTTTTGAACCATAAAAAGCAAATGTAATATAACTAGAATTTACTTCTTCTATTGTTGCATTTTCTTGTATAAACATACCTGTGTTATTATAAAGCCCTGAACTTGTATCTTTTTTCCATAATCCTATATATTTAAAATTATTATCAATGTTATCAATTCTTTGCCATCCAGCTTCTGGCTGTAACAACTGTTCACCAACTATAGCCATTTATTCACCTTCTTTTTTTACTTGACATTATCATTATTAATATCTAACTCACAATCTATTAACTGTTTTATATACTTATCATTAATAAGAGTATCAGTTAATTGATTATGTTTTAAGTTAGTATTTTTATGATATTCATCAACATCAAATTCAATATCATACACTTTATCTTCTACTGAGATAATTCTATCATTTATATATTTTATATATTTTTGTTCTTCTAGTATTTTATTGTTTAAAATATCAAAATTACTTTTTATAACATCAAATAATTCTTTACTAAGTCCCTCACCACCAGTTACTGGAAATTTATCTATGTTATTTGGTGGAGGTAAAACTTCATTAAAGTTAATGTTAGTTGTATCAGTGCAATCCTTTAGATAAATTTTATAAGCTTCAATTACAGCATCTGAATCCATTAAAAACATTAATCTTATGTTATTTGAATTTATTTGTGTGAAACTATTAATATCGCAATATGTAAATTCATTATCATTCGTTGAATATAAAACATTAACACTACCATGACCTAAAAAGAAAGGCTTAAAATGAGTATATTTTTTATCAAACAAAACATTTTTTATTTCAAAATATTTACTTGCAAGTATTAACTTTTCTTTATTTTTATAAATTTTAAATCTTTTTATAATGCGCTTAATATTGTTGAATGTCATTAGCAATTCAAATTCATTAAAGTCATCACTATAATCATCTAATAATAAATTAAAAGAGATATTATCGAAGTTATCTACTATAGTTTTTTTTAATGTTCCATTTATAAAAATTTCAAGCTTATTCATTACATTCGATTTATCATTTATTGATAATATTAATTGATTTTCAGATACTTGGTTTGCCTTCAATATAGGTTCGTAACAATATAGAATATTTGTTGGTGTAAAATTTTCATTGTATATATTCATATTAGAGATTCTAAACATACTTAATTCATTGGTAAAACGATAATTACCTCCATCACATCTTTTTGACATATATATGTTGTTACTTGCATGTTCTTGTGGTATTTCAGACAAAGTATCTGTTTTTTTAAGTATACCATTATGGTATATCTTTATATATTTATAGTCTTTAATTTCAAAAGCGAAGTGATGGTAAACATTTTTATCGAAGTTTGAATAATCTATAGAAGAATATGAATATTCACTAAGATAGAATCTTAATTTTTTAGATTCTGTATAAATTAAATATCCTTTGTTATAAGAAGAAACTCTAGTATCAAATAATATATCTTGTGTACTATTATCATTAAATTTCAAATAAAACTCTATTGAAAAGTTTCTAAAATGAGGATTAAAATTTTGTATTTGCAAATATCCAGTTTTCATATTATAAAACTTACCAAATTTACCACCATCAGACATTGTTACTCCATTGTTATTTATAACCTTTGGATTATAGCTACTATCAACAATGTCTGTTCCGTTTAGAAAGAACATTGTATTTTCATCAATTCTTTGCCTATAATGATATACTTTTTCTTCTATATTTTTATTTTCATTGTAATCTATAACAAATTTTATTTCATTTTCTCCAATTATATATTTTTCATCATATATAATATCAAATATTAGATTTTCAAAAGTATCAATATACTCTTTTTCTATTTTATTGTTTATATATACTTTAACCTTATTTATAGTAGTTGTATTTGCTAAGACATTAAAGATTATATGATGTTCTGTTTGTTCTATTATCTCAATGTTAGGTGAGTAATCATACGGCTCTAAGGGCAATTCAAAATCATCTATCCACCTTGTCACATCAGAAATTCTAATATTAGATATATTTGCATTAATTTTATTTGTCCAAACGTCGAAAAATAAAAATCTATTACCACAGTAAATAGATAATTCTTGTTGTAATTTCTTTTCATATGTTTTTATGCCATTTTCAAAACAGTATAAAGTAAGATTTTCTTTTGAATAACAAAAAGCTTTATGTATCCATTTATTAAAAGTTTTTCCTCCACAAGTTCCTTGACGAATTATATCCCAAGAACTTCCATTGCTACTACAATAAAGATTTGAAACATCTCCTTCATAATATCCTAAAAGTAGTCCATGTTTTAGTCTTTCATTAGTACTAAATATAGCTGCGTCATAAACTGATATTAAATTCTCAAACCATTCTATTGTAAAACTTGTACTTCCATTCAAAGTTATTTCTTCAGATGGAATTTGAATTAATCCAGTATTGGATTTAAACGATTTTCCAAATAAATCATCTTCAACAATCGATACATCTATAGCAGTTACTGTTTTGGGATTTAGACTTAAATCATTAAAAGAATCACCTTTTAAATATAACAAAGTATGTTCATCTATTCCTTGTATATTATATACTTCATGCATATCATTTATTATACAAGTATCAGAATCTAAATTTTCAGTATATCCACTTAAAAGGACTTCAAATGCATTAATCCAACTACTAGTACTACTACACTCTATACTTATATTATTATAATTAGCAGTTGTGACATCAATATCGACAGTAGTTATACTATTTGGTACTACTAACGTTTTTTGACCTATTATTGTTGTTCCAGATTTAATTACATAATTATTTTGTGATGCTGGAGATGCACTTACTTTCATTTGTACTTTATTTATATTTGTAGCTTCTTTGAATTCTAGTCTGAAAATTGCTTCATAAGTTGAAGACATCCATCTTGTATTTATATTTCCATCTATTGCTTTATCTGGAGTATTATCACTATAAACACTATTGGCTGTAGCCACAATTCCAAAAGGTATATAACCATCATTATTCTTAATTAGTGTTATCTTTACATTAAATTTTTTATATCCTTTTATTTTTATAGTTTTTAGTATTTCATTTATTTCATTTTCATTATGTTCTTCTATATAAACTACCTTATCTTTGCTATTTACTTTGTTATTGCTTGTTTCATATTCTGTCGTTACATCATAATTTACACCTAAATATTCTATTTTTAATCCACATTTACCATTGAATTTTGCACATGCATTCGGAAATATAATCTTATCTCCCTCTGCCTTTTTATCACCTAAACTAATTTCTTCTTTTTTATATTTGAAACTAAAATCTACTCTTGCTTCATTTATATATACATCTCTAATATCAGACCATCCTTCAGTAAATGTAACTGTTTTAAAAAATAAATGTTTATATTCATTTTTAGGTATATCTACAACAATATTTTTAATTATGCTACTATCGCTACCATTTTTTGTAGCTAATTTTACAAATGTACCATTCTCATTTTCTCCCCAGATTTCTAAAAGTTCATCTTGTAGACATACTGTAACAGACTCTATAAATTTCTTTTCTCTAAAAATCACATCAACACCCTGATTGTTAGATGTAGCTTGCCAATAAGTATCTTCATTACTATCTAAAACATTACTTGCAACGTTTTTGCCATAACTTTCCTGATCAGCTTTAGCAGTTGTTCCCTCTGGTACAAATGACAAGTAAATAGAAGCGTTGAAATCATCAGTTGATTTTATTTTTAAAGTTCTTAAAACCTCCTGAAGCTTAGTCACTTCTTCTTCTGTTATTATATAAATATTATTTGTAAGTTTTTTATTTATCTTTTTACCATTTAAAATATATTCCAGTTCAAAACCATCTTTAAAGCCATCTTTTATTTCTATAACAGAACTTACTTTGCCAGTTATATTAGCATTTATAGTTACATTTGGAAAAGATATTTCATCTCCTTCTACATTCTTATATCCTAAATCTACTCCTTGCATATCATCACCTCACTTTATGTAACATTATCATTATTTATATCAATCTTACAATCAATTAGATTTTGTATGTAATCGTCATTTATCAAAGTATCAGTGAAACTATTTTTACTTAAATTAGTATTTTTATGATATTCGTCTACAATAAGCTTTGTTTTCACAAGTTCATCTTCTAAACGATTTACTTCATTCAATACACTAATCACAAATTCTTTTAGTTCTAAATTATTGTTATTTAGTATAACTACATTTTGCTCTAATACTTTTACTCTTTCAACTAATGGAGTTATATCAGATACACCACTAGAACTCCCACCAATCTCACCATTTTCTATCATCTTATTAATAATATCTATATCATTTCTGTTATTTCTTATATCATCTATATTAATACTTATATTGTTATCTATATCATCTAGTTTTTCATTCAATCCAGTAATAGCTTTTATTGGATGTTGGTCCTCTATATCAGTATTCTTTAATTGGTTATGGTCATTTAAATATTCTGTTTTTCCATATCTTTTTATTCTTACACCCATCTACCATACCACCTTACATAAATATAATATTAAAACTATATTTATCATCAATTGTTATACAACTAGAGTCCTTTATTATCTTAATCAAAAATTTACTTGTAGTTCCAGGCAATAAAGTAATGTCCAACTCTTTAAATAATTCAGAACTTCCACTTGAATCCCCATATGGCATCAAGTAAGCCATACTATCTCCCCTATCATAACTAGAAACTCCAACTATTTTTAAGGTTCCAGTTTTAGTAAAATCACCTGCATTTACTACTTGTAACTCATAAACTCTATCTTTACCTTGTACTAGTCCTAAATCAAAGTCACCATTATCCATATTAGCTTCATTGACAATAAATCTAATTTCTGGTTCAAATGAATATACATCTCCACCATACAACTTGTCTATAGTTATAGTATCAGATAATCTTCCTCCACTTTCAACTTCTACCTTTACATGATTTATTGGAAAAAGTTTTGATGATAAATCAACAATAACTGAATCTTCAGTATATTTCATATCTACATCTGTCACTATTTCTTTATTATTTTCGTCATATATTTTGATATTTTGTGTTTTATCAATTCCTATAAATGTTATAAAGTTATTCTTATACATTTCACAATTAAATATTTCTAATGTATCTTTACTGTCATTTAGATAATATCCTATTGAGTTAGAATCTAACAATTTTGTACTTCCAAAATCTTCCCAATTTAATCCATCTTTTGATGCTCTAAGGTTTAATACAAAATTATCAGAATATATTACTTTTAAATATGAATAATATATTGATTCGATTTCTGATGATAATTCACATTCTACATAATTTTCAGTAATAGACTTTATTATACAACCACCATTACCATTAGATTCTTTTGGTTCATACCTTATATATGTTTGAAATACATATCCAGATTCTTTGGGACATGGTATCAATAATTCTGTTTTATCATCATTTTCAAGTATTTTAATAGAATCACCTGTAAAGGTGATTCTATTGTTATCACTTGGAAATACATCCCACAGAGGATTCATGGTACCATTAAATTCCTCACTAAATATATATCCTGTAGATATTTTATTTAATTTTTTTTTACTCTGCATGAACTTCAACCCTTATACTAGTCACTTTACATATCTGAAAATTTTCATACCCATATTTTTTCACTAGTGATTTGGTAGTTGATATTGCTGATTGTAAAGTTGGCATGTCACATACAACTCTCCAAAATTCATTTGCTTCATTTGGTGGTCCAGATAGTTCATTTTGATTTACTTTTTCTTTATATTGAATTTGATAATTTACCATAACATTTCTTCCCTTCGATTATCTTTGATAGTATTTTAAATAATTTTTATTTTTTAATTACTCTTCGCTTACCTTTTTCTTTATTATTATGATGTTTAAACATATAATCTTTAAATGTATCAAGTGCATATGCAACTTGTACTGAATTTTGAATTCCTAACTTAACTTGTGTATCTTCTATAGACTCACCTGCAATATTTAACATATTTATCAAATATTCTACAGTTTTATTTGTTTTTCCAAGTTTTCCAATATATTTTATCTTAACTGATTTATTGAACATATCTTTTATTCTAAAAGCAGCTATATCTATAAAAGATTCCTCATTATCATAAAAAAATAAAATCTCTACGTCTTTAACTTCTTTTGGAATTTTTAAATCTATATTATAAGAAGGTTTTTCATCCCCTAAGAACGTATAAATTTCTTCTCCTATATGTATTTCTAAAACACCACGGTTTTCCATATATGCTTTAAATTTTAGTTGTAAATCAAATTCTTGATTGACTTTAAATTTTAACTTGGAACTTACACCCTTTTTCTTACTTGATAGAACAAAATCATCTGTCAATTCTAAATTGTCAATATGTAATATATTTTTTTCTAAATTTCCTAATGTTTTATTAGAATAATCAATCTTACAATCTTCTCTTATATATACAACTTCATACTCTGAATTACACAATATACTCATTTCTGCATACCATAAAAAAAGTTTTAAGGTTCTCTCAAGATGTGGTATTTTGCATCTATCCCAATAATATTTTCCACCTATATACTTCATTGTTGAGTCTATCAAATCTTTTATAGCTTTTTCAGGCTCTATACCAGCATATCTATAAATATTATGTCTCCATTGATTGTATAGTGTATCAAGAACATACTTCATAACAGAAACATCAATATTTATAACATCTATTGCTATATTTGCAAAATAATCAACTGGATTTTCTATAGGTAATTCAATTATTTGATTTCCAGCTTGTGTGTATTTTTTTACATACTTATCCTTATCTGTTATTATAAGATTGTCACCAAATATCTTATCTTTATATATATTATAATCAAAACCACTTTTGGGAAGAATCAATTCATCTTTACTTCCATCAATCACCACAAAGTCAGGAAAATATTCTGTCGCAACTCCAAAGTAACCATCATCATTTTTATATGTAGGTAATTTTGAAAACTTTAATTTAGTTGGTGATTCATCAGATGATGTATCCTTGATTTTTTTCATGATTCCAAATTGAATTTGATACATATTATAAAGATTATTACTGTACTTATATAACTCATCCATATGTTCTGAAATATTTAATAAACTACCTTCTTTATAAAAATTTATCAGACTGTAACCATAAGATGTTTTAAAGTCATTTTTTTGTATTGTCCCTTTTTCAAGTTCTTTATTTATTAGAAGTCTGTATTTGCTATTTTCTAGTCGTTTATATATATAGCATTCAAAGGTATATAATGAAGGTTTTGAAAGATAATCAGGATATATAATTGAGTCAATAAGAGATAGATTCCCTTTATAATATTCTCCAAATAACTTATGCTCAATTATAGATGTTTCCTTATTATTAGACTTTGATATTAATAAGTTATATTCATCATTTTTAAAATCAAACTTTGGATTATAGTATTTTGAGAATAAATCTATACTAGAAATATAAATTTTTTGATTGTCAGCCTTTCCTACATCTATATTTAGATTATATAAATTAAATGTGGGTTTCCCTTTTGAAAAATCATATCCAGCGAGGATATCATTCATTTGAATATTTGAACCTTCATGTGTAAAATCTTTAATATCATCTACAATATGAAGACTACTATCTATGTTTTTTTCAATATTATCTAGTGAATGGTATAACTCAATATAATTTTTAGCTTTATATAGTTTATATTTAGATTCTAAAAATGTTTGTATTTTATCTGAGTATCCCTTTGCTAAACGTTTTTTATCTTCTATAAGTATTTGTTTATTAAAACCGTTTCTTAAGTTTATATTATTATTGATTAAAACCTCTGGTATATTTGGTATATCAATCAAATAAGGTAAATTAATATCTACATTAACTGATGAATCTGATGTAGACATTTTATTTTCTTCTACAAAAACTTTTCTTAAATCTCCATTCTTTATAATTTTTTGTAAATTTATAGATAAGTTTTTAATATGATTTTCAGCAAATTTTGGTTTTTCTATAGATATTTTATTGTTTATAGAGTTTTTGACACCTATAGAATCATTTTCATTTATTTTTTTATCTAAGTCTTTAATATTTTTTTCAAAATCAAATATATATGTATCATTTTCTGTCTCACTTATATTTGTACTTTTACAGTCTACAAAAATTTGTTTACTTGGAAGACCTATCATATCCTCATAGTCATAAATTTTTATATATTTATCAATATTACTTACTTCTATTGTATTATCTTGAAAGAACAAAGTATTTTGATTGGTCTTAAAAGTATTGTAGTTATCATTTATTTGTATTTTGTCTCTAGTATTTCTATATTCTACGAACAGCATATGTTCTATAATTGATTTATCTAAATATTGTTCCTCTCTACTTAGATAGTTTAATATATTATTAAAATTTCTAAATTTCTTAAAATCTTTATAGCTACTTATATATTCACTAATGTTTTTATCATATAATTTTTTATATACTTTATTTATATAGATATTACTTATGGATATTGGTTGCAAAGATTTCTTACTTTTTATAAAAAATACCTGTTTTTCTCTAATATACATTGACTTTTTGTCATTTTTTAACATCAACAAAGTATTGTCTATATTACTTTCTGTGTGTTCACATTCTATCTTATAAAATAAAGCTATAGAGTTTTCATCCCCAGAAAGATTATATTTAAAATTAGCACTGACGAAAACGCCAGTGCTAAACTTAAAAGTTGCAATCATCTATTCTTCAATCATAGCTAATATTTTAGCTGGATATATCTTAGAAGCCTTAATTTCTTCTGATGTTTCTCCTTCTGACAAGACAGTAATTTTAGCTTCAATTTTTAAATTAAAACTAAAATCACCAATGCTAGAACTAGGTCTCACTATTGTGGCTTTATAAGAAAGAGCCTGATTATCAAGTTCTAATTTTATATTTGTTGATGTTAAGTCTTCACCTTCATTATCAAGTGCCGAGAAAGTCAATGACATATTTTCAACTTTAGCAGGCAATGTAAAGTTATCACTAAGTTCTGTTAATGATTTATTTGGTGCAATATATGAAACAAAGTCAAAAGTTTTTACAAAATCATCAACCTTCTCTTGATTAGTAGGCTCTTGCTTAAGTATTCTAATATTAGTTATAGTTTTTGTAGATATAAGTTCACCTTTAGTAAGTGTTGCTGTAACAGATACGATACTATCACCATCTTTATATGCTGGTCTAGTAACTACCCCTTTATCACTCAAGCATGTAGAATTACTTGTAGTCCATGTTATTGATATTTCATTTCCTATAGTTGTTGGAAGTACTAAATCACTTGTAACCTTATTTATATCAGTATTTTTATTTCTAATAAGTTCCCAAGTTATTGCATTAGCAGCAGATTCAACTTCACCTTCTTGAGTCCATGCTGGTACTGTAACTTTAAATTCTTTACTTCTACTTACACTTCCCTTTGACACAATAACGTTTATAGTAACTTTTGCATCTTGTTCACCAAATACAGGTCTTGTTACTTTTCCTAATTGACCTATTATATTTGGACTAGAAGATGACCATACTATAGTTGAACCACAACTACCTTTTTGTATAAAAGTCAGATTTTCTGTGACTATATTTGGTATAGATATGTTTCCTATATCCTCTAGTACACTTTGTAAATCAGTTCGCTTCGATGCTTTTACAAGTACCTTAAATTTTTTAGTTTTAGAGACTTCTCCAGACTTTACAGTAGCAGATAAGTATACTTCTTTATCTCCTTCATAGAAATCTGGTCTATTAATTATACCTAACATTAATATTCATCCTTTCTATTTCTCATTATATTTTATATAACAGGGTCTTCTTGTGAATTTGATTCATCCAATTCATCTGTAGAATTTACATTTACTTCAGTTTGAACTTTTCTACTTTTATATCTAGCAGTTATAACTGCCCCACCTATTTTAATCCCTGTCAATTCTCCTTTTTGAGAAACAGTAACTATATTTTCATTTGATGAAATCCAAATTATGTTATCATCCTCTACTATTTCTTCTCCTTCAAGTAAAGAAAGAACTTTTTTTTCTCCAACTTTTAAAATTGGATTTTCAGGAGATATTTTTAATTCTATTGTAGGTTCTTCAACATCTGCTCCTTTAGAAAAACTTACTATATTCGTATCAGAAGAATGCCATGTTATCTCTAATCCATTGTCTGTTTTATCAGCAAAATAAACTGATTCAGCATTATTTGTACAAGAATAGATATCTTTATACATATCTTGTATTTCTCTTAATGCAGTTTCACATCTAGAATCATCATTGCTTTCATTATATTTAAGCTCTTTTAATACTCCAACACCATATCTTTCATTTGGAGAATTTGCAAAAGGAGTATAAGGTGTAGTTAATGGAAGGTATATATATGTTTCTTCTGGTTTATCTTCATATTTTTCAAAAGATTTGTTTACTATTAATTCATCAAATGGGAAAAGTGATTCAGCATCTATCACTATCATACCTGATAAAGCTCCACGAACACCTTCTGCACTATGGACAATTTTTATCCTATCTGCAAAGTATTCGTTTGTATATACTGATTTACCATACATATGTTTTTTCATGAATTGCTCTGTTGATGAGAACATAAAATAGTGACTTTGAAAATAGTCAGCAGAGTCTGTTTTGTACATTGCAAAGTCAGTTGTTCCATTTGCTGTATGCACACCATAAGTTTGATGGTATTTTATATCTACAAGATTTCCATATTTATCTCTATTCGAACCACCTTCTTGAGTAGTTCTTTCTTCAACTTCATCAAAACCTAGATAAAAATAAATTGGTCTTTCAACTGTTCCATCTTGTGCTCCATATATATAATAACTTAGGTCATTTAAAAGCTCTTTTCCATCATTTTGTGCTACATACTTTCTAATATAGTTATATAAATCTTGTTCATTATAAGTCACTTGAACTTCTACTGTCATGTCTTTTACTATTGGTTTATCTATAGTTATTGGTAGCTCAGATGGAAAAGTAACTTTTTCTCTTGATATAGAAGTTCTTGCATTAGGTGTAATATAAGATACTCCATATGAGTTATATTTTATATTTGGATTCATTAATCCAAACTCAGCCACAAATTCATTATTTACAGAAGCTCCTATTGTAACTTGCAAACTAGGTTCATATATAGTTGTTTTTCCACCAGCAATATTTGAACCAAAATCTCTTGGAATATCTCTTCTATTATATGTATATTTTACTATTGTATCTGCAGGTCTAGTATTAAATAATGAATTATTTAACCAAGGAAATGTACCTATATTTACCCAAGCTGACTTAGCTCCTGCATTTGATATAACATTTTTTCCAGTTGTTTTTACTCCATCAGTTCCAAGCGTATTGACTCCATTAAAAGGCTCACTATATTTAATATTAAACTTTGGTATAGAAGGTACAGATGAAGAAGTTGTAAATATACCAAAATTACCAGTTATGTCTTTCTTAGCAAAATCAAAACTATCAATAGAACCTATATAGGCTTGACCAACTAAATATCTATTGTCCTCATAATCTACATTTGGATTACCTGTAACATTTATAAGCACTCTATTTGGATGTATATTAGCAAGTACTCTTATTTTAGTCTTATTATTTAAAGAAGATGTAATAGGTATTCTTAAAAGAGCATCTGAACCAGTTATACCAAGTTCTGATTTAAACTTTTCATCAAAATCTGTAAACCAAGATAATTTACACCATTCAGATGAAGCAGAATTAAATTCAGCTATATCACCAGTTACCATATCTATAACATTTTCTGCTGGACCAGAATAGTCCTTATTTGGATTATCAAAAATTCTCATATAGCAGTTATGATAGTTTCTAGCTTGCGCATCTTTTACACCAGTTTTTAGATTTACAACTTTTGGTACAGTTTTTCCATCTCGTTGTTGAGTAGGGTCATCCAATTCTGTATCACATAAATATTTTGGAAAATACACTTCCAAATACATAACTGTATTTTCTTCTATATCATTATCCAGAAGTCCATATTTTAAAATTTCATCAGAGCCAACTTTTGTTGTTTGCTGAGTAATTCTATCAGATGGTCTTGTTACAGCTCTCACCACAACAGAATCAGTTATTTTAGAAATTTGGTCCTTAGTTATTATTTCATATTCACTTGCATTTATCTCATCAAAAGAAGAAACTTCTCTACCTTTTATAAGTTTAAAATTTGGGTTAGGATACACTATATTCCAACAATCTTCTTTTGAAGGTAATGATTTTCTCATTAAGTTTCCAGATACATCTTTTACTTCTTTAGTATAATTCCCTAAAGCCAAAACATTTGCTAAATCTTTTACAAAACTGTCTGCATCTGTTTTAAATTCATGGAAGACAAAGTCTTTTATTTCATTACTTAACATATTTAATTTTCCTTTCCATCTCTAAATTGGTTCTGGGTCTTTTAACATTCTTATACCAAACCATAATTTTTTAGAAGTTCCGCTATCATTATGAAATTTTAAAATTACTCTTGAATTTGGAGGTGCTGAATATACATATGTTGATGAACCTAAGAAAAGTCCCTCTTTTACTTCCCCCAAGTACCAATCTTTAAACCATAATTGTTCATTAAAATATAAATTATAGTGGTCATTTTCTCCATATCCACTACATGTAACAGATATAGCAAGAATCTCAACTTCAGATGGAGACAAAACTATTTCTTCTTCAAACACTCCTCTAAGTGCTGGAACTTCTATTAATCTCATATAATTATATGGTTGTGTTTTTGATGCAAATCCCCTTATACTACCTATCTCTTTTATTTCATTGACTGTATTAACTTCATTAAGGTTCTCTATATTAGAAACAGATTCAAGTTTTGCCACATTTTTGACTTGCTCTAAATTTTCAATGTTTTTAAGAGTTTCTATGTTTTCTACTTCAGATAGACTATCTATTTTTTCTATGTTTTCTATATTATTTATTTCTTCAATATTTCCAACTTTTTTTATTTTATCTATGTTTCCACCAGCACTATAAGTGACATTAAAGTTACTCATAATTTCACCTCTACTACATCATTTATTAAACTTCTTCTTTAGGTATTGGCTCTACTTCTATCTCTTTATCTTCAACCCCAGTTAATACAGGAGGTATATTATCTATTACAGATACTAATCTAACTACTACAGCTTCATTTGATGATTTATCAGATACTTTATAAGTAACTTGATATTCTTTTACAACAGATGTATCAACTAAATCTCCACCTTCAACAGTTATTAAATCTGTTAAATCTCCATCAACTTCATCTACAGCTGTTACACCTTCTAAAGCATTGAATGTGTCATTTAAATTTAATGTTAAATTGTCTACGCCTGAAAATACTGGCTTAACAGTATCAACAACAGTAACTTTTCTCACAACACTTGCTTCGTTATTTGCAACATCTGAAACTCTATATGTTAATGTTTGTTCTCCTAAAACAGAAGTATTAACTATTCCTTCTATTACTATCTTAGAAGTTAAATCTCCATCTATATTGTCATTAGCAGTAACCCCAGCTTTTGAATCAAATGATGAGCCATATTCTACAGTACAATCTTCAACACCAGATAATATAGGAGCTACATTATCAACAACTGTTATTACTCTATTTACTGTACTTTTATTTTTAGATTTATCTTCCACAGTATAAACAATCTTATTGTCTCCAGGTATAGTATTATCCACTGAGCCTTCTATAACTATCGAATCAGTTAAATCTCCATCTATATCATCCATTGCTGTAACTCCAGCTTTTAAATCTAGTTCTTCCAATAAATTTATAGTCTTATCATCAGCACCACTTATTACAGGAGCACCTGTATCTATAACTGTTATTATTCTAGTTGCTGTTGTTATATTTCCAGATCTATCTGGAGCTGAATATTTCAAAGTATATTCCCCAATTGCATTCACATCGACTTCACCTTCAACTGTAACAAGTTCTGTGACATCCCCATCTATATTATCTACAGATCTAACTCCTTGCATTGGGTCAAAAGAACTTCCTCTAGGTATCTTCAAATCATTAAAAATCATAATACTATCTCCTTTATTTTTTATTTTTGTTATAAATATTTTTGAAAAGTTTTTTTAGAATGTAAATATGTTAGCTATTCAATAAAATCTATTACTTATCATCTAAATACCACTTGTTTTCAGTAGAATTGTCATTCAATATTCCAAGTGTTGTGAGTAAGGCTAAAAGACAATTTACTATATCAGAATAATTTTTTGGTAGTATATCAATATATCCAAAAGATTGTATTGTAAGTGGAATCATTGCTGCTAGAGAAACCCAAAACCCTCTATTTCCTACTCTCTTTTTTAAATAGTTCTTCATATATGCTCTCCTTTTACTAACGTTTTATTTTTTTACGTTGTTTTTTAGGAATATTTGGAGTTAATGTACAATAGGTTATATGACCTATACTTTCACTAAACTCTTTTCTTGCTTGATATAAACAATCTTCTTTTTTACTACAATAACAGCATTTTATTTTTACTGCTTTTGAGTAAAGCTCCTCTTTATCTTTCTTCTTAATATTTTTTTGCTTAACAGCCATATATTCACCCTCCTTATTAATACTTTTCATTTTCTGAATATACCAACCATTTTTCTCTATTGTAAATTATTTAGTAAAAAATTCTCTTATCTTTGACTTATTCAATAGTGAATTATAAACATCTTTTTTATAAATTACAGACATCATGCAAGCATTTATTAACTCATCAATGCAAATTTCTACATCATTTAGATTATCTTCCTTTATCTCATTAAGTAAGTTAAATTCATCTCTTAAATTAATAAAATTATTTATAAATGTATTTACATCATGTTTAGCTAAAAATAGATTATGTAAAGAATCCTCTATATTTCCATGTATACTTTTTTCATTAAATAAGTCATTTTTCATAGTTTTATTTATAAGGTTAAACTTTTTGTTTAGAATAAAATGTGTTTCTGAATTTATTGGTTGTCCTTTTTTTCTATTTTCAATCAAATATAATTCTTTAATTATTTTTTCTATTTTCTTACAGTATTCTAATAAAATAAATGTAACTTGAATATCATAAAATAATGAAAAGTAATTTATATTATGATTACTCTTTTCATATTCATACTGGTTCAATTTATTAATAAATGAAGAATCTATATCATCAAATAAATAATCATTTTTTTTAGTTGTGTATATCCCCATTACAAAGATTTTTCTTATATTTAATAATTCGTTTTTTATATTTAATATCTCTAAGTAACTTTCAAACTTAGAATCTCCATATAAATTTTTAAAATTTTCCTCTTTTAGTACATATTGTTCAGATTCTGTAATAGAAAAACAATACTGCTTTGTAATCTTACCTTGATATGCATCATTTTCTATCAAACTCAAATAGGATTTGATTAATGATATAAGTTCATTTAATTTTGATACTACTTTTGATGGATGATACTTTTCAAATGACTTCAAAATATTAGTCTTATAATCCTCAATTGTTATAGGTTCATTTACTATTGATGTATATTCAAAATTTTCAAATCTCCCTACTTCTAAATTAGGATTGTAACTCAATATATTCTCTTCCTTTATACTTTTATCCATATTATTCCTTCCTTAGTTGAGATATCTTAGACTAGTATATCTAAGCTTGTTAGCATTATTTAAATGCTAACAAGCTTATTTGGGATTCTTAGATTTGTTGGTATTACGCGGATTTTTTGAGGGGTCATATTTGCTTATTCACTATGTAATATACCCTCTATAAGATATACTTTGTTAAATTAAAAAGCATATTTTTTGTTTTATATAAAATTTTTTTGTAATTTACTTTCAATATCTGCTAATGTATTTCCATATGTAAAATCAGTTATACTCATATCATTTGCTACATTATGATTCAAATTTTCATCATAAGCTAATTTATAATACTTAAGTTTGTTTTGAAAATTATTTTTGGTATTTACTATTAGCTCCTTGTGATTTTCATCTATTTTTACAACCACACCTAAATAATTATATCCCTTTTCCATAGCATGTTTAAAACAGCTCTCTAAATTAATTTTTTTTAACATTGTTCCCCCCTATTAAGTTTACTTCTTATATTTATTTTTATATATGTATACAATGACTAATTTTTGTACCATTAAAATTAGTATTGTATAAAAAATATTCTACCTACTACACTATTTAATTGATTCAAATTTACATCATTAAATACGAGTTTCAAATTATAGTAGTAAAAGACTTTGTTTTGGCAAAAGTCAAAGAATATTTATTATCTATATATATACCTATACATTTCTCCATTTTGTAACAAAAAAATAAAATTTATATTATGCTTTTTGTAGAATATCTGTATTTAATAAAAAATATTGTCTTTATAATCATATACACTTTTAAATATTTTAAATTTATTTTCACGATATAAGAAATTATATAATCTCTTATACAAGTATATACAATAAAAAATGGATTTAATTTGTCATATAATTTCTTAGACTTCATATGACTAATTAAATCCATTGCAATCAACTTTAAACTATGCATTTGATTTTTTTATTATAAAAGGAATGGTTATAATTGTACCTATTAAAGCATCTACCATATCAATCATAGTATCTTCTAGTCCTCCAGCTTGTGTAGTAGTCCCAATAAAAGTATCCATTAGAAATTCACCTATTTCCCACAAACTAGCCACTCCCATACTAAACATAAATACAAATATAACTAAAAATATTTTACTCATCTTACTTATATCTTTTTGTATATAAAAATATTTAATTGTAGAAAATGCTACAATACATGATATTATACCCGACCATAAATGTAAAAAATCATCATAATAATTTATGTCATAAAAATTAAAACAAGTACCTAATAATGATGCAAACATTATAAATAATACAAGTACAATATATAATTCATTGCTCAAAAGTCTTTTATTTTGCCTATTTAAAATACTTAATATAAAAGTACCAATTAAACTGATTGCTACTAAACCTACATTTCCAAAAGCTCTATTTGTAGCAAAAAATATGGCACATAAAACATATACTATATAAAGTAAAATGGTTATTGGCTTTAAAAGTTTATTCATAAATAATTTACCTTTCCAAAACATTCTATATTCTATAATAACTTAGGATTAACATCATTATCACCATAACCATAAAGTTTTAATGGCTTAAGTGCTGGGCCTTCAAGTATGTTTCCTTTATAGTCAAATCTTGAACCATGGCATGGACAATCCCATGTTTTTTCTTCACTATTAAAATTAAGTTCACATCCTAAATGAGTACATGTAGTATCTACAATATAAAAATCTCCTCTATCATCTTTATAAACACCATATCTTTTTCCATCAATATTAACAATCTTTCCTTCACCACTACTTTTAGGCATATCTCCACTACCTATTTTTAATTTTCCAGTTACATAATTCATCGCTACATTTGCATTTTCCTTTATAAAATCCATTGAAAAATAACTACCTAATCTCGATGGATTGAAAGTGTCCTTATAGTCAGAAGTTTTATTTATTATTAAATCTTTTATTATTATTCCTGCAGCAGTTCCATTAGTCATTCCCCATTTAGAAAATCCTGTAGCTACATAAATATTATTCTCCCTTTTATTGATATAACCTATATAAGGAACATTGTCAAAACTCATATTGTCTTGAGCAGACCATTTACATTTAAAGTCTTTTATCTTAAATACTTCTTTACCATAATGCTCTAAATCATCAAATATTTCTTCTTCAGTTCCACCTTGACCAACTTTGTGGTCTCCTCCTCCAAAGATTAATAGGTTATTATTTTCATCATTACATTGTCTAAAAGTTATTGATGGGTCATCTATACTTATAAATATACCCTCTGGCAATTCATTTTGTAGGACTGCAACCATTAAATAGGCACGTTCAGCATATTCCTTTGCAAAATAAAAATTCAACCCATCATACCATGGACTGTGAGATGAGATTATAACATTTTCAGCTTCTATTATATTATTATCTCCAGTCTTAACTCTACATATAGCTCCTTTTTCTAGGTCTACTATCGGCGTGTTTTCATATATTTTTAGCCCTAAATTTACTGCTACTTCTGCCAAACCATCAACATATTGTTTTGGATTAAATTGACCTTGATTAGAAAAATGAATAGCTCCTTTTACATCTAATGGAATATCATTTATAGTTTCATAATATTCGCAATCTATGCCTATTTTTTTACATGTACGGTATTCATCTTTAATATCCTTTATAGATTCTTCCTTTTCTGTAAAGACAAAAGATGGAATCCTTTGAAAATCACATTTTATATTATTTTCACTGATTATTTTCTCAATCAATTTTAAAGCTTCATTATTTGCATTATAATATGATTTAGCTTTATCTAATCCATATTTTTTCTCTATTTTAGAATATACTATATCATGTTGACAAGTTACTTTACCAGTATTTCTGCCTGAAGTTCCATATCCTACTTTATCAGCTTCAACAAGTGCTACTTTTTTACCTTCTTTTGCTAATAGATATGCAGTTGTTAAACCAGTTATTCCTCCTCCTACGACTAGACATTCTACTTTTATATTCTCGCCTAATTTTTCATATTCTTTGGGACTTGAATTTAAAATCCAATACGATTCGTTCATTTTAAATACTCCTTTACATGTTAAATAAGAATAGTTTTTCCATCATAGGGTTTATTTATTATAAATAATATAAAAAAATAAATGCAAGACTATATATTATTTGTTTATCATTTTCTCAAAGATACTATAGTTAACCAATCTTATAGAATGCTTTAAAATTCTTTTGAGATTACTTTTAATTGATTTTTATTTAATGAACTTTATTTTTATCTCTATCAATTTATATGTCTATGAAATATATAGTTGATTTTTGTATAGTAATATATTACTATTGATATTACAGGGGGATTATGTAGTTAATGACACTAAAACAAATATTCAGAAAAAGTAAAATGGAGGTTTTATGAAAAACAAAATAATTATAGGCATTACTTGTTTATTTATATTGCTAATGTCTGGGTGTACTTCAAAACATACAACAGAAATAAATGTACTAGCCACTACCGATTTACATGGTAACATCCCTTATGAGTTAACTTCTTATGTAAGGGAACAAAGAGAAAAAGATAAAAATATAACTTTAGTAGATGCTGGAGACTTCTTTGACCGTGGAGTAGCTTTAGGAAGTAGTATGGATGATTATTCTAATGCTATGCTTAAAGATAACAACAACAAAACTGAAAGCTATATTGAAACTCCTATTTCAAAGGACATGAAAGAAGTCGGTTATGATGCTGTAGTTCTTGGTAATCATGAATTTATATCTCTTAATAAATTTCATTTAGACAATATGATATCTGATTTTGAAAAACAAAAAATAGATGTATTATCAGCTAATACTTATAAGAAAAATGGGGATAGCTATACAAAACCATACATAATAAAAAATATTGATACACCAGAAGGAAATGTAAAACTAGGAATTCTAGGACTTACTATAAAAGAAGTTGGTGAAGGAAAACAACTAAATGAAAATGGAGAACTTGTAGATTCTAAATCTTTAGAACTAAAAGACCAAGAAGGTTATAGTGGTGAACTATATATGAATGATTTAGTAGAAGATGCTAAAAAATGGGTAAAAATCATGGAAAAAGAAAGTCCAGATATAATAGTAGCTGTTGCGCACACAGGTGAAAGACCTAAAAATCCTAAAAATCCAGGCAATAGAATACAAGATTTAGCTCAACAAGTTGATGGTATTGATGCGATAGTTGCAGGGCATAATCATGTTCAAATTGAACAACACGATTATAAAAACACATTGGGAGAAAAGGTTATAGTTACTGAACCAGGAAAGCATGGAGAATGTATTTCTAAAATTAACTTTAAATTAGAAAAAAATAACGATAAATGGAGTGTAGTTGACAAATCCAGTGAGTTAGTTAAATTTGAGAAAAATAAAGAAGATGAGAAATTTGGACAATTTGTTTCTTCACTTATGAAAGCTAGTGAAAACAATAATGAAATAAGACTGGCAAAAGTAATGCCGCCTGAATGGGATAAAATATTTATCTTTAAGTCTGGAACATCAGCAAACGATATATATAAAGCTGTAGGATATAAATGGAGAAATATATCTTCTCCAAAAGATAGAGATATGCTACAAATTGTCGTTATGAAGAATAATAAACCTGTTACTTATCTATATGGAGAATCAGAGCTTATGCCATTTAATATAAAATGTGATGAATCAGAGTACAAAAACAATGTTGTGACTATTTATCCTAATAAAAATGATAAATTCAAAGTTATAAAAGGTGAAAAAAAATACAATATTAATTTAGAACATATAGAGTAGAGTTTTATTCCTTGATTTAAGATTGAATATTAAAATATTAATTAAAAGATGAGATGTAAGATTTATGAAACATGATACAAAATATAAGTCAAGGCTAATTGAAAGTTTTTCAAGTAAAAAGCTATACTATGACTTAGTTATAAAGCTATAAAGTATTACAAATAACTATAAAATAGATATTCTCATCTGATTTAAAAATTTGACAATGAAATACCCTATAGTTTAAGTAAATTTTTTTAAATAATAAAAACTGACTGTCAGTTAAATGTCAGTCAGTTATTTTATAATAATTTCATTTAAATATATCTAAAATTATCCCTTTTAATACTCTTTGGTTATTATGCGCTTTGATTTAGTGGTTTTTTAAGTAGTGCTAAAAGCATCATTCCAACTACAGCACCTACAATTATAGCCACTATATATCCAAGTGGATGAGTAACTACTGGTATAACAAATACTCCTCCATGAGGTGCACGAAGAGCTGCATTAAATAGCATACTAAGTGCTCCTGCTACTGCTGAACCTCCAATACAAGCTGGTATAACATGAAGTGGGTCTCCAGCTGCAAAAGGTATTGCTCCCTCTGTTACAAATGATAACCCCATTACATAGTTAACTTTACCAGACTCTCTTTCTTCTTTTGTAAATCTATTTTTGAAGAATGTAGTTGCAAGAGCTATAGCAAGTGGAGGAACCATACCACCAGCCATTACTGCTGCCATTATTTCAAATTGCCCTGATTCAAGAGATGCTACACCAAATACATAAGCTGCTTTATTCACAGGTCCACCCATATCTACAGCCATCATTCCACCCAACACTAATCCTAAAACTATTTTTGAAGTTCCACCTAAACTATTTAGGAATCCAACCATAGCATTATTAATTGCTGTAACTGGAGGTATTACTAGAAATGTCATTATAACGCCCATCAAAAGAGTTCCAAATAAAGGATATAATAATACTGGTTTTATTCCTTCTAATGAAGTTGGTAATACATTAAATATTTTCTTAAGTCCTTCTACCAAATATCCTGCTATAAAACCTGCAAGTAATGCTCCTAGAAAACCTGAACCACCATCTCCTGCAAGAGCTCCTCCCACAAAACCAACAACAAATGCAGGTCTATCAGATATAGAATATGCTATATAACCTGCAAGTACAGGTAACATAAATCCAAATGCTTTATCTCCAATTCCCTTAAAAAATGCTGCTATTGGTGTATTTGAACCGAAATGTGAAGGGTCAATAGAGTAATCATCAAGTAAGAATGCCAAAGCTATAAGTATACCTCCACCAATAACAAATGGCAACATATTAGACACACCATTCATTAAATGCTTGTAGACTTTTCTAAATCCACTTTCGTTTTCTTCACTTGATTCGTTGTGACTTCCTTCTTCTCCATGATAAATTGGAGCATCTCCATTTACAGCTTTATCTATAAGTTCTTCCGCTTTGTGTATACCATCAGCAACCTTAGTTTTTATAACTTTTTTGCCATTAAATCTGGCCATTTCAACATTTTTATCTGCTGCTACTATTATACATGTAGCATTTTCTATCTCTTCTTTTGTAAGTCTATTCTTAACACCTACTGAACCATTAGTTTCTACTTTTATAGAGATACCTTTACTTTCAGCCATTTTATTTAAACTTTCAGCTGCCATAAATGTATGTGCTATTCCTGTTGGACACGCTGTTACTGCTAAAACTTGAGGATACTTACTAATATTTTTATCTTTATTATTTAAAACATCCTCTTTACTAATTTCTTCATCCTGATATTCTTCACTGAATTTTTCTCTTTCTTTTTTATCTATTATTTCTTTGAATTCTCTTGCTGAATTTGAATTTATAAGTTTATTTCTAAAATCTTCATCCATAAGTATTGTAGATAATCTAGATAATACTTCAAGATGTGTATTATTAGCTCCATCTGGTGCAGCTATCATAAAAAATAAATTTGACAAACTTCCATCAAAAGATTCATAATCTATACCTTCCTTTGATACAGCTGCTGCTATACAAGCTTTAGTAACTGCTGTAGTCTTAGCATGAGGAATAGCTACACCTTCTCCAATTCCTGTTGTACTCATCTCTTCACGGGCTAAAATTGCTTTCTTATAATTTTCTTTATCATTTAAATTACCACTATTTTCAACTAAATCAACTAGTTCTTCTATTACTTCTGGTTTATTTTTTGACTTTAAATTTAATTTAATTGATTTTTCATCTAATAAATCTATAATTTTCATAAGTTCTCATTTCCTCTCTATATATTTTTTAGGTTATTTTTAAAATCTTTTAACAGATATTTCGTTTACTAATTTATCAATATATTTTCTTTCAGCTAAATCATATGAAAAAGCAGTTGCACTTCCTGAAGCTGCACCTAATTTAAGAGCATAATCATATTCACCAGTACTTAGATATCCAGATATAAACCCTGCTACCATAGAATCTCCTGCTCCTGCAGAATTTTTTACAGTTCCTTTTGGTACATCACTTATAAATACTTCATTATCTTCTGTAATCAGTAATGCACCATCTTTACCCATTGACACTAAAACATTTACAGCTCCCATTTCTTTTAACTTTTTAGCATACTTTACTATATCTTCATTTGAATTTAATTTAACACCAAACATTTCCTCTAGCTCATCATTATTAGGTTTAATTAGGAAAGGCTTATATTTTAATACATTGAGAAGAAGATTTTTTGTTGCATCTACAACAATTTTTATATTCTTTTCTTCTAGTCTAGACATTATATTTTCATATAATTTTTCATCTAAAGTAGATGGTATACTACCTGCCAATATTAAAATATCATCTTGATTTAATTTATCAAGTTTTTTATATAATAGGTTGATGTATTCATCACTTATATTGGGTCCTTGTCCATTAATTTCGGTTTCCTCTGACACTTTTATTTTTACATTTATTCTTGAAAAACCGTTTTTCAATTTTATAAAGTCTGTTTTTAATTTTTTTTCCTCCAATGTTTTTACTATATATTCACCAGTAAAACCACTTATAAAACCTAATGATGTATTGTCATGTCCAAGTTCTTTAAGTATACAAGACACATTTATACCTTTTCCTCCTGGATAAACGTATTCTTCATTTACACGATTTGTACTTCCTGTATTTAATTCATCTAATTCAACTATATAATCTATTGATGGATTTAATGTTACTGTATAAATCATTTTGCCACCTCTTTTTATTTATTTATCTTATGTTTATATCTTAACTCCATATTAATATCCCTGAAAGTCAAAAAATTTCTCTTAATTAAAAGAGAAATTTATCGTTTTTATCTTATTTAGTTTTATATTATCCAAATTTGCATGTGTATATACAACACTATGTTCTATATATATCTATTTAAACATGTTTACAAATTTTTCGAAATTGCTATTTTCACATATGCTTATAACTTTCGCTATGGAGTCTACTCTTTTGTATATGTTTGAAAATATAACTTCATAATCTAATATTTTATCTTTATCAAGTGCCAACATTATTATTAAGCGCACATCTGATATTTCCCAAGCAATTGGTTTTTTTAGTATTCCAATTGCTATTTTATTATCATAAACCTTTCCAATAGCTCCATGTGGTATAGATACCATGTTGCCTATTTCTGTTGTTGCTATTTTTTCTCTCTCAAAGTAAGAGTTTTTCATGTCATCATCTATATAACCTTTTTGTACAAGTTCACTTGCCATAAAATCAATAACTTCTTCTTTATATTTAAAATCTAAGTCAGTAAAAAACAACGCACTATCAAATAAGTTTTTTATATCTAAATCCAAATATACATTTCCTGTTTCTATATATTTTTCAATTAATTTAATTTCCTTTTCACTCAACATTGGAGAGATGTTTATTACTGGTATATCACCTATTTCAATAGGTACAGTAGATATTACAAAATCAACATCTATAACCTTTACATATTCAACTAGATATGAAGGAATAACCTTTAATATTTCTAGCTTTTCTCTAAATATATTCTCTAATTTAGCTTTTATTAACATTGAGGTACCTATACCTGATGTACAAACTATTATCGCTTTGAAAACCTTATCTTTATTATTATAGGATGCCCTCTCAATAGCACCTCCTATATGTAGAGCTATATTTGCAACTTCATCTTCGTTGATTTCTATTTTTAAATCTTGTTCTATTGTTTTTTTAGCTATATTAGCTAACTCAAAGGCAAAAGGATACTTTATTTTAATATCTTGTGCTATTATAGGCGATTGATTCATGCCTAACTTTATTTTCTTACACAAGCTACTAATATGCTTATATAAATATTCTTCAAATATATCATCATGGCTTATATCTATTGACGTAGCTAGCTTTAAATTTTTACAAAACGTTCTTATCGAATTTATTATAATCTCTTTGTTCTGTTCATTTTCCAATATTGAACTTCTTTTGTTGCTATAAGTTTCTACATAGTCCTTTATAAACTCTCTTTCATCATACTTATGCCTGCTCAAAATAACTAATATATTATTTAATACATTCTTAAATTCTATATCAGTTAGTACTAATCCATTTTCATTTAATGCGTCTAATAGTATTTTTTTTATTATTAACTTTTTTTCTTTTATATCGTCATTTAAAAAATCATTTAGACTGAGTTGGTTGTCTCTCTTATTACTTAAATCAATTATACAATTTAATATCTTATCTTCATTTTCAGAGATACATATACCTTGTTTATGCTTAGATTTAACAGAAATTGAATACTTATCAAATATCCTCTTGACTTCTTTTAAGTCATTTTTTACTGTTGAAACACTTACATACATAGAATCTGCTAAATCTTCAAGCCTTATAGTATTTTTTTCTTCATTGCTTAAAGTTAGTATTTTTCTGATTATATATTCTACCCTATCTACATCATCATAAAGGTTACTATTTAAATTCACTTCATCAAAGCTTCCCTCTAACTTATAACCAACACCTCTTATTGATAAAATTTTACCATTTTTAAGCTGTTTGTTAATATCCTTTATTTCATTTTGTATAGTCTTTGAAGAACACCCTATTTCTTGGCTTAAGGCAAGTCCACTCATTGTATCTTTTGAATTTAACAGTATCTTTATTATATTTATCTGTCTAGCTGTTATATTTAAACTCATAAAATCACCTTTTACTCTAGATATTGATTTCTCAATTTTTTTATCTCTTCTTTATTTAAATTAAATTCTCCATATAGATACTCTTCTACACTATTGTATTCCTCATCAATTCTTCTAAAGGCTGTATTCATATATTCTTCATTTACACCAAATATATAATTTAATCTTTCTTTTGGAATATCTTTAAATTTAGGCTTACATTCTATAAACCTTTCTATTTCCTTATCTGCAAACTCATTGCTTTTTAGATAATCTTTCATTATATTTTCTCTTGATACACCCAAAATCATAAGAATTATAGCACTTCCTACACCAGTTCTATCCTTACCAGCTGTACAATGATTTAGTACTGGCAAATTAGAGTAATCTTTTATAAGTTCTACTAGCTTTTTATATGAAGGATTATTTACAGGTAGATTATAGTAGCTATTATTTAGCATATTAAACGCACCATCTTTTTCAAATAAACTCTCAATCATATCTTCGATAGAGCCAAAACGACCTCCTGATTCTTCTAATTCTCTCATTGCTGGAATTCTTATATTTTTTATATTTGATATTATTGTTGATGGATGTTTACGTGCCTCTTCATCACTCCTATAATCAAATACATATTTGATATTTAAGTCTTTTAAAATCTTTATATCATTCCTACTCAAATTTGACAACTTTGCAGACCTATAAAATAAACCATACTTTACAGTTCTACCATCCTCTGTTTTATTTCCACCTAAATCTCTAAAGTTTTTCATCTTACCACCTCTTAAAAATTCTCTATCATATGATAAGTTATCTACTATATTTAGCTCAAACATTATAAATTAATTTTATCACAATTTTATGCTATTTATTTAAAATATTTTTTCGTATTTGCTTAATAATTTTAAAATACAAAAGTATATCTTTATACAAAATTAACCTAAATTTTACATAATTTATTTACTACATAGAAGCTTTATAGTTTATAATCAATATACAGTAGTATATTTTATACAAATAAGACCATATTTAGAATAATATCAAATACATTGGAGGTTTTATATTATGGACATTCAAAAGCAAAAGAGCTTTATAATTAAATTTACATATGTAGTTTTAATAGCAAGTATTATATATGTTGTCTTAAAATTCTTATTTCCATTATTAATGCCTTTTGTGATTAGTTTTATCATTGCCTTTATTTTAAGACCTATTATAAAACTTATTACAGATAATACAAACTTAAACCGTACATTTATTTCTGCGGTAGTACTTTTAGCCTTTTATGGATTAGGAATATTTTTATTAGTTAGTTTTGGTGCAAAAATATTTGCAAGTATAAGCGACATATTTTTTAGACTTCCTGATATATATAAATCAGGTATACAGCCAACATTAAACACCTTATTTTCTAAGATAGATGCTAGTACACCTAATGTTAATCTAGCATTGATACTTGGTTGGGATAATATCAGTCAATCTATGATGTCTTTAGTTGCCTCTATTTCAACAAATGCACTTAATGCTATTGCAAGTATTGCAAGTAAAACACCTGCATTTATGTTGAAACTTATTATAACTTTAATTGCTTCTTTCTTCTTTACATTTGACTATCAAAAAATAGTGAACTTTATTTTAAGACAGTTTCCAGAAAAAAGTCAGACAATGATAATCAATATAAAAAATAGTAGTATCAATGCTATTTTAAAATTGTTAAAAGCATATGCCATACTACTATCAGTAACATTTGTAGAACTTCTTATTGGTCTTAATATCCTACAAGTTGAAAATGCATTTACTATATCTGTCATAGTTGCGCTTGTCGATATTTTACCAGTATTAGGCACAGGAAGTATCTTAACTCCTTGGATGATTATTTCATTAATCAATGGAAATATACATTTGGCAATAGGGCTTTTAATACTATACATCATCATAACTGTTGTTAGACAAATATTAGAACCAAAAGTAGTAGGACAACAAATTGGTCTGTATCCTTTAATAACACTAATGTGTATGTTTGTTGGTGCTCAACTATTTGGAATAGCTGGATTATTTGGCTTTCCTATTGCAGCTACAATCATTAAAAATCTACATGATAATGGGATTATTACTGCATTTAAATAACTTAAAATCAATATTTTATTTAAACTTAAAATAGTGAGATATGTATTATACATCTCACTATTTTTCTACTTTGCACATATAGTATCAATCATTTCTTTATATTCATTTTCATTATTTAAAAAATCAATATTTTTAAATTTTTTTCGCATCTTTTCTTTAATTTCCAATGAATAAGATATCGTATATGGAAGAAATCTCTCTATTTTTTTTATATATTCTATAGAAAAAAATTCAGCATTATAAGCTATAGAAAACAAAATCAACATTAAACAATCATTTTTTATCATGTCTGTTATAGCTTCATTTCTACTGTTAATTTTAAAGTTTTCTATTAATTCAATAGTAAAGTTTATTAACTTATTTGCAATTTCATCCAATAAACCCTTTTTTGACATCTCTGTCATAATAGTCTTATGATTACACTTTAAATCTTCTTTTATATCCTGTAAATCATCAGATATTTGTAATAAAAATCCATAACCAATACAAAACTTTACCTCTTCATTTGTCATAAGCCCATTTATTAAATATCCATCTACTAAAACAGATGAACCTCCCTTTTCAATAGAAATAGATAATATTTCGTCTTTATGCAAATAAGTCTCCTTATCCTGCTGTTTTAAACTCTTTACTTGGCTTTCAAATATTAATAACAATGACTCATATATTTCTTTAAAATCTTCTCTAGGATAAACCTCTTCAATATAATCTATCATCTGAGATACTTTACTTTCATGACAGTTATTAGGTTTAATTTTTTCTCCTAAGAGTCTTTTTTCTAACCAACGATTGAATAAGGCTTTATCCATTTCATTTGTCTTTGTATTATCTAAATAATTGTCTGTATATGGATATAACATACTATATGCAAAACTTGCTTTTGAATAATAGACATCTTTTCCAAATAATAATTGCAGTGCATTTGAAATCCATACATTTCTCATGGCCTGCATAATATCTTCTATAGGTAAATCATCATCAAATCCTCTAGCATCTCTGATAAATTGTTTTGTTATTTCTAAGAATTTTTTTCTATCTTCTACATTCATTTTCTCTAATTTAAAAATATTCTCTTTTTCTAGTGTTTTTTGCAAAAAAGCTTCACCTTTTTTTATCCACATTTTTCTTAGAACAACATCACTTGGACACTTTTCTAAGTGAACTGATACTTTATCTATCAATTTATCTAATTCGCCTTCACACTTTTTTTGTGAATCTTCACTATATGTTTCTATTTCTTTACATAATTCGATACTTGAATTATTCCATATATCTTTACATTTGTCACAATAGCATTTAAATATATAATTTAATCTCATTTGACATCCCTACTTTCATGTCTAAACTATACCCTATATTATATCAGTACATATAACTAATATATAGTTAAAGTTATGATTGTGTATAATATTGCCATGAAAACTATTTATTTTTTCAACTTAGCTAAGGCTTCTGCAAATGGATTATTAAATACTTCTTGATTTTTATTTTGATTTTTTAGATATTGATTAACATCTTTCTTTGATGCTTTCTTTTTTTCCTCTTGTTTTCTTTTATTAAAAGAGGATAATTTTTCCCTGTACCCACAACTACAAGTAAATATTCTTCCTTCACCTTCACCACGAAGTTCTAATTTTTTATGACAATTAGGGCATCTTGAATTAGTTGTTTGTGATATGGTTTTTCTAGTATTACACTCTCTATCTTCACAAATTAACATTTTACCTTTCTTACCATTTACCTCTAGCATAAATTTACCACATTCTGGGCATCTATTTTTAGTTAAATTATCATGTTTAAATTTGCTATCACTACTTTTTACTTCTAATACAATAGCTTTTGAATAATCCTTCATATCATTTATAAATGTATTTTTATTAAGCTTCCCTTTTGAAATATCTAATAATTTCTTTTCCCACGATGCTGTAAGTTCTGGTGTCTTTAAGTCCACAGGAACTAAATCTAACAGTTGTTTTCCTTTTGATGTTATATATATATCTTTATTTTTCTTTTCCATCAAAAATGAATTGAATAATTTTTCTATTATATCTGCTCTAGTAGCAACTGTACCAAGTCCACTTTTCTCCATAGATGTTAAAAGTGTAGCCTCATTTAAGTATGGTGGTGGATTTGTCCTTCCTGAAGTCATCTTCAAGCTTTTAACTTTAAGAATATCTTTTTCCAACACATTTGGAATGCTTTCATATTCATCTTCATCATCCATATCTTTATAGCTTTCTTTCCAACCTAGATTTATTACTTTATTGCCTTTGGCTTTAAATGTCTCGCCCTCTATAGTTGCACTTATAGTTGTCTGTTCATATTCAAAGGGAGGACTTAATACTGCCAAAAACCTTTTTACGACAAGATTATATATTTTTCTTTCTTTATCTGTAAAATCACTCATAAACACTTTTTGCTCTGTTGGTATTATGGCATGATGGTCTGTTACTTTTGAATTATCAACAAAAGACTTATTAGATACAATATTACTTTTTAATAACTTATTACAAACCTTCGAATAATCACTAACATTTACAGCTTTTATTCTATCTTTTAATGTCCCAACAATATCCGAAGTTAGATACCTAGAATCAGTTCTAGGATAAGTAAGTACCTTATGGTGTTCATATAGTTTTTGCATTATAGATAATGTTTCTTTTGCTGAAAATCCAAACATTTTATTTGCATCTCTTTGTAATTCTGTTAAATCATAAAGCGCAGGTGAATATTTTTTCTTATATGATTTATTTACTTCAGATATTTTAACATCTAAATCTTTTACTTTTTTTGATACACCTTCCATCTTTTCTTTACTAAAAGTTGAGGAATTATTATTTTTATCATTCCAAATAAACTTTATATCTGAGTTGCCCTTTGTTGCAATTATCTCCAATCCATAATATTCTTTAGGTTTAAAATTTCTTATTTCTTCTTCTCTTTTCAATATCATAGCAAGAGTAGGAGTCTGCACTCTTCCACAAGAAAGCTGTGCGTTATACTTTGTTGTTAAAGCTCTAGTTGCATTTATTCCAATAATCCAATCGGCTTCTGCTCGTGCTATTGCTGAATAGTACAAATTTTCATATTCTTTACCACTTTTTAGTTTTGCAAAACCTTCTTTTATTGCTTTATCTGTACTTGAAGAAATCCAAAGACGTTTTAAAGGTTTTTTTACTTGAGATTTCTCTATTATCCATCTTGCTACAAGTTCTCCTTCTCTCCCTGCATCTGTTGCTATAACTATTTCATCTATATCATTTCTGTTCATTTGAGCCTTCACTGTATTAAACTGCTTTCCACTTTTTTTTATTACAACAGTCTTTAGATACTTAGGAAGTATTGGTAAATCTTCTAAACTCCATGATTTGTATCTTTCTCCATAACTTTCAGGGTCAGCAAGTGTAACCAAATGACCTAGTGCCCAGGTAACAATATACTTTGGTCCCTCTATATATCCATTTTTTTCATTTTTTGAACCCAAAACTTTTGCTATATCTCTTCCCACAGAAGGTTTTTCTGCTAGTACTAATATTTTTCCCATTTTAAAATACTTCCTTTCTCTTTCTCCAATCTTACACTACACTTAAAAGCTAAATAAATATACTTTTTCTTAACATTGTAACTATAATATTACCATAATTAAATCAATTCTAATTAATTATTTAATATTTTCTTCTTTTTTTATCACAAACCTATATTTAATTTGATTTACACACCTACTATCCTATTTATTTTTACGTATATTATTTAAATTTGTAAGTTTATAATTCGTAATTAGACTTATATTTTTATATTTTTTTCCTGTTTTTAAATTTTTTAGTTGACAAAACACAAAACCTTATATTAATATTATTAATACAATAAGCTATGACAAATCAATATCCGGTTAAGATTTTATAGAAGAGTTGCCATATGGCACACCGAAGGAGTAACACTCTCAGGTACTTTTTTAAAGTAGGACTGTAAAATTTACGGAACTCTGGAGAGACCCATTATGGGCGCCGAAGGGGCAAGGCATTTGTGCTCAATCTCTCAGGCAAAAGGACAGGGATTATCTACCAAAACTAGTATTATTAATACTTTTATTTTGGTTGCTAATTAGTGTATATCCAGAGCTGAATCTATTTTAGATTTAGCTTTTTTTATTACACTAGAAATTATTAATAAATTATACTAATTTCCTGTCAATTACTTCATTAAAAATTCTATTGATTGTGTAAAGCAAAAAAATGAGGGAGTGTTTTTATGAATCTAATTGATATTTTAAACAAAGTTGATGCTTTTATTTGGGGACCGCCCCTGTTGGTACTACTAGTTGGTACTGGTATATTACTTACTGTTAAACTTGGCGTTGTGCAAATAACAAAACTTCCACGTGCTCTTAAGCTAATATTTGCTGCTGAAAATAAAGGTAGTGGTGATGTTTCAAGTTTTGCAGCTTTATGTACTGCATTGGCTGCTACAGTTGGTACTGGTAATATCGTTGGGGTTGCCACAGCTATTAAAGCTGGTGGACCTGGTGCACTTTTTTGGATGTGGATAGCTGCATTCTTTGGGATGGCTACTAAATACTCAGAAGGTGTCCTTGCAATAAAATACAGAACTAAAGATAAAAATGGTCAAGTATCTGGTGGACCTATGTACTACATAGTAAATGGTATGGGAGAAAAATGGAGACCTCTTGCAATATTCTTTGCTATAAGTGGTATATTAGTTGCACTTTTAGGAATAGGTACTTTTACTCAAGTAAATTCAATAACAGACGCTATCAATAGTAGCTTTGGAGTGGACCCTAGAATTACAGGTGTTGTACTAGCAGTATTTGTAGCTTTAGTTGTATTTGGAGGTCTTAAAAGTATATCTAATGTTGCTACTAAGATAGTACCTTTTATGGCAGTTATCTATATTGTAATCTGTGGAGTCATTTTAATATCTTATTGGAATAAAATACCTGAAACTTTTGTATTGATAATTAAAAGTGCATTTACACCTACTGCTGCAACTGGTGGTTTTCTAGGTGCAACTATGTCACTAGCAATTAGAAATGGTATCGCCCGTGGTGTATTTTCAAATGAATCTGGTTTAGGTAGTGCTCCAATAGCAGCTGCTGCAGCTAAAACTGAGTGGCCAGCAGAGCAAGGACTTATATCTATGACAGGAACTTTTATAGATACTATTATAATCTGTACACTTACTGGATTTTCTCTTGTTATATCAGGTGTTTGGTGTTCAGACTTAAATGGTGCTGTTATGACTCAAGCAGCTTTTAATGGTGCTATTCCTACATTTGGACCAATATTACTTACAGTTAGCTTAACATTATTTGCATTCACTACAATTTTGGGGTGGAGTTATTATGGAGAAAGATGTTTTGAATTCCTATTTGGTGTAAAAGGTATGAATGGATATAGAACTGTATTTGTAGCTATGGTATTATTAGGTGCATTCTTAAAGTTAGAAGTAGTTTGGATAATTGCTGATATTGTAAATGGACTTATGGCAATACCTAACTTAATAGCTTTGCTTGCACTATCACCTATAATAGTATCTGAAACTAAAAAATACTTTGAATATATAAATTCTCCAGAAAATCAACTAAAAAGAAATGCATAAGTAGAAATATATAAATAAAAAATATAAAACCCTAAACCAATATAAGAATCGATTTAGGGTTTTATATTATTTTTGTTTTAAATGAATATATCAGATTAAATATATTTACTTAAGAAGTACTACACTATATAAAGAAGCTAATATCTATTATAGTTCATCTATTTAATTTAAATCATCCTAATTAAAATTTTATTTCATCTGGATATTTCCATGCTTTAAATTCATTAATATCTACTGCCTTAGGTTCTTTAAATTGATTTAATACTAAAGACCTATAGTATATTTCTGCTACTTCTTCTACATATCTCGATTTTAACAAAGCATCTTCAAGGTCATTACTTACAGTTGTCAATCCATGCCTTTCTAATAAACATGCATCCGTATCTAATAATAACTTTGAAACACTTTTGGCTAGTTCCAAAGTCCCTGGTCTTTCATATGGAGCTATGTCTACATAACCACCATAATTAACTGACTCATATACAATTGGTATAATTGGTTTATTTGCCACTGAAAATGCTGTTGCATAGAGAGAATGTGTATGCGATATAGCATTTACATTTGCTCTCACTTTGTATATTTCAATATGCATTAGTACCTCACTACTAGGTTTAATACCTTTCTCAGCTTCTATTACATTCCCATCCAAGTCTAATACACAAATGTGTTCTGTCTTCAATTCTTCTCTTCCTATACCTGAAGGTGTTATAAGTATATATCCAGTATCCTTATCTCTAATGCTAAAATTACCAGCTTTTTCCTTACACAAGCCATAATTCTCTGCTTTAATTGCTACTTCTACAATTTTAACTTTTAAAGATTCTAGCATAATTTACCTCCAGATAGTTATTTTTGACCATAGTATGCATTTTTACCATGTTTTCTTGAAAAATGCTTGTTCATAAGTAATCTATCCATAGTATTCTCAGGACTCATTAATTCTGTATAATATGCCATCTTTGCAACTTCTTCTAAAACCACTGCATTATGAACAGCCTCTTTTGCATTTTTACCCCAAGTAAAAGGACCATGGTCATTTACAATTACTCCTGGACAGTGTATTGGGTTTTTCCCCATAAATTCTTCAACAATTACATTACCAGTTTCTCTTTCATACTCA
This sequence comes from Clostridioides sp. ES-S-0010-02, assembly GCA_020641055.1. Lineage (NCBI taxonomy): Bacteria > Bacillati > Bacillota > Clostridia > Peptostreptococcales > Peptostreptococcaceae > Clostridioides > Clostridioides sp. ES-S-0010-02. The sequence goes on along the minus strand of CP067345.1, from coordinate 1,727,971 downwards.
CTACTTATTTCTTCTCGAGTCATTTTTCTAGTACATGGTATACTTCCATAAAAATAGTCTGCATGAGTAGTCCCACATGCTGGTATAGATTTACCTATTTGAGCCCAAGTTGTAGCCCAACTTGAATGTGTATGTACTATACCTCCTAATTCCTCAAACTCTTTATATAAAACTAGATGAGTTGGAGTGTCTGAAGAAGGTCTTAATCTACCATCTACTATATTCCCATCTAAATCAACTACTACCATATCTTCTACAGTCATCTTATCATACTCAACACCACTTGGTTTTATTACTACTAACCCTTTTTCTCTATCTATTCCACTTACATTTCCCCATGTATAAGTGATTAATCCTCTTTTAGGTAATTCCAAATTTGCTTTTAATACTTCTTCTTTTAGAGTCTCTAACATTCTGATTCCTCCTATATTTTTTTGATAAAATTTATTTTTAGTTTGCTTTTATTATTGATTATATTTATTTAGAATGATTTTGCAGTACTAACTATATTTTCTACAGTCAATCCATAATAGTTTAATAGAGATTCTGGATTTCCTGATTGACCAAATTCATCATTTATACCTATCCTCTTTACTACAACAGGGTATTTCTCGCTTAAAACTTCTGTAACAGCAGAACCTAATCCACCTATTACACTGTGTTCCTCTACAGTTACCACCTTACCAGTATTTTTAGCTACCTCTACTATAAGTTCACTATCAATTGGTTTTATAGTTGATATATTAACTACCATAGCTTCAAGTCCCTCTTTACTTAATAATTCAGCAGATTTAATAGCTTTTGAAACCATTATTCCAGTTGCAATTATAGCTACATCTGAACCTTGTCTAAGAATCTCGCCCTTTCCAATTTTGAAATTATAATCATCATTATGTATATCTTCAGTAGTTGCTCTTCCAAGTCTTAGATATACAGGACCATTGTAATCTACAGCAGAAAATATAGCTTTCTTTGCTTCTATTCCATCAGCAGGATTTAATACAACCATATTTGGTATACCTCTCATTAAAGATATATCTTCTATAGCTTGATGGCTTCCTCCATCTTCTCCTACTGTTACTCCTGCATGAGTAGCTGCTATTTTAACATTTAAGTTTGGATATGCCACAGAGTTTCTTATTTGTTCATAAGCCCTTCCTGCTGCAAATATTGCAAAAGTACTTGCAAAAGGTATTTTTCCACAAGTAGCAAGACCTGCTGCTGTACCAATCATGTCACCTTCTGCTATCCCCATATCAAAAAATCTATCTGGAGCAACTTCTTTAAATGATATACTTTTTGTAGCTTTTCCTAAGTCTGCATCCAATACTACTATATCTTTATTTTCTGCAAGTTCTTTTAACACTTGTCCGTAAGCTTCTCTAGTTGCTATTCCCATTCCTATAGACCTCCTTCTAAATCTTTCAATGCTTGTTCTGCTTGTTCTGCATTTGGAGCTGTTCCATGCCATGCAGCATTATTTTCCATAAATGAAACACCTTTACCTTTTACAGTCTTAGCTATTATTACTGTTGGTTTTCCTGTAACTTTTTTAGCTTCATCTATTGCATTTCCTATTTCATCAAAACAATGTCCATTTATTAGTATTACATTCCATCCAAAAGATTTAAATTTGCCATCTACTGGACTAACATTCATTACTTCTTCATTAGAACCATCTATTTGCAATCCATTTAAGTCAACAAATGCAATTAAATTATCTAATTTATAATGTGATGCTGTCATTGCAGCTTCCCATATTTGTCCTTCTTGAATCTCGCCATCTCCTAAAATAGTGTATACTTTATAGCTTTTATTATCTAATTTACCAGCTAATGCCATACCATTTGCAGCAGATAAACCTTGTCCAAGAGAACCAGTAGACATATCTACTCCTGCTACCTTTTTCATGTCTGGATGTCCTTGTAACTTAGAAGTAAATTTTCTTAAACTTATTAAATCCTTTTTTTCAAAATAACCTCTTTCTGCCAAAGTTGCATATAATGCTGGTGCAGAATGCCCTTTTGATAATACAAATCTATCTCTATCTTCATCATTAAATTTTATAGGGTCTATATTCATTTTTTCAAAATACAATACAGTTAATATATCTACTATTGACAGCGAACCTCCTGGGTGTCCAGACTTAGCTTCTGTTATACTTTTTATAATACTTATTCTTATGTTTTTAGCTATTTGTTTTAGTTTTTTATTCATTTTTATACCTCTTAAATTTTTATATTTCTACTAGGATTTTATTAAAATTTATTTCTCTGTTTGCCATTTTACGCAGAAATTCTCCTACCTCATTAAGACCTATTTTATGTGAAATCATTGGTGTAAAAATAATATCTCCTTTTCCCATAAAATCTAATGTTGCGGTCCATGCTCTTCCAGGATAAGGACTTGTATATGAATTCCAAGAACCTTTCAAAGTAAGTTCTCCACGTAATATGCTCTCCGTAGCTTTTGCACTAAGTGGTAATTCTGTATGCGAAATACCTACAAATACTATAGTTCCTCTTTTTTTTGCTATAAGTAGAGATCGCTCTTGAGTAAACCTACTACCAGCAGTCTCTATGACAATATCAGCACCACCATTAGTTATTTTTTTTATTTCTTCAATTGCATCTACTTCTTTTGAATTTACTGTATAGTTCGCTCCTAGACCTTTAGAAAGTTCTAGCTTTTCATTGAAAATATCAACAGCTATAATTTTAGATGCTCCAAAAACCTTTGCCCATTGTAAAGCAAACTGACCTATTGGACCACACCCTAGTACAACTACACTATCTCCTACCTTAATATCTGCTTTTGCAATCCCATGATATGCTATAGTTGCTGGTTCAATTCCAGCAGCAGTTTCATAATCTAATGTATCTGGTAATTTTAAAACATGCTCTTCAGGAACTTTCACATACTCTGCTAAAGCTCCATTTACTCTTGTCCCAATTATATTGTAGTCATTACATAATCCGAAATTCCCCTCTTTACAATAACCACATTCTCCACAAGGAACTAATGGGGCAACAGCTACTCTATCTCCTACTTTAATACTCTTTACTTTTGACCCTACTTTAGCAACTTCACCAGAAAACTCATGTCCTAAGATTAATGGATATGCTGTACCTCCACTCAATCCACTAACCATAGACCTAGGTAAATCCGAGCCACATATTCCAACATATTTAACATTTACAAGTACTTCTCCATCTGTTATTTCTGGTATATCAACCATTTCATATCTAACATCACCTATATCGTATAGTACTGATGCTCTCATCTTATTTGCCATATAAACCTCTCCCTTCATGCTATACACTTATATATAGCAATATTTATGCCATACAAAAAACAAATAATTCATATCTACAAATACCTTACATACAAAGCATTTTGACAGTGTATAATACATTTTATAAAATCAAATTACATTATTGTATAAATATAAAAAAATATGTTTTAAATAACAAAATAAAATTCATAAAATTAATAGTTGAGCACAATAAAACAGAATCCTAATATTTATCAAAATAAAAAGAAATCTACATTTCATTTATAGATTTTCAGATAATCTCTGATACTCCTATAAAATCAATTATAGATTTCTTGATTCATTGTATTCTTATATTTAATAAACTTAAGCTATGCTACTACAGGTTCTTCTGCAACATTTTTAAGTGCTTGTTTTTCTAAAT